>JBPCOJ010000110.1:0-5846 GCA_051000345.1 Pyrinomonadaceae bacterium
TGCAAAAAGTGCAAAACGGTGCGGAAGGTGCAAAATTCCGAAATGCAAAAAAGCTCAATAAAAATGCGGATTTGCTTGTTTCTTTAGCAAATCCGCAAGTATAGGCTATGCCGGAGGTCGGACTCGAACCGACATGTCCTTGCGAACGCGAGATTTTGAGTCTCGTGCGTATACCAATTTCGCCACTCCGGCAGGTGTGTGTTGGATAATAATCGCTGTTTTTATAAAGTGCAACCGCCGAAAAAGCGCAGAGTGTGCTCGGTGCTCTTGATGGCGTTCACAAGGACGGGCGCTGCATCAGCATAGGTAACGCAAACATCTTCGATAGTGTTCTACCAAAGCAGGAAACGCGATCCCTTTCATCTTTGAAAACCTTTCATCATCGCCGCTTCTTAAACTTGCAAAAAATGTTTACCCGAGCGGCAAGGGATTGCTACAATATAAAACCCTGTTTAGCGGGCGGGAATACATAGGCAACGCCGTTTGGTGATATGCTTGAAAGTAGAGTATCGAACGCGTTCGCAATGAACGCGCTTTTTTATCGCTCAATCGCGTATTGATGAGAACCAGTGTGGAGGCGATGGAATGATTAACACAGGTATGAATAAATTGCGCATTCTGGTGGTGGACGACGAGCCGGAGATCAGGGACGTGTTGTGCGAATTGTTGAGCGACGATTACGATTGCATGGCGGCGGCGTCGGCAGAAGAAGCGCTCGAATTGCTGCGCGACGCGCGGTTCGAGTTGGTGATTAGCGACATTATGATGAGCGGGATGAGCGGGCTGGAAATGGTGCCGCATCTGCACGCGCATTCGCCGGACACGGTCGTCGTGATGATTAGCGGCGTGCAGACAATCGAGAGCGCGATTAAAACTTTGCGCGTCGGCGCTTTCGATTACATTATGAAGCCGTTCGATCTGCGGCAGGTGGAACTCGCCGTCAGCCGCGCCCTAGAGCATCACAAATTGCTGCGCGACAAGCAGCTTTACGAAAACCATTTGCAGGAATTGGTAAGGCAGCGCACGGCGGAATTGGATGCCGCGCTCGGCTCGCTCGAAGGCGCGTATCGTTCGACGCTCAAGGCGCTGGCGGCGGCGCTGGAAACGCGCGACGCGGAAACGCACGGGCATTCGGAACGCGTCGTATCGTTTAGTATGCGGCTGGCCGAGGAGTGCGGACTCGGCGAAGAACAATTAAAGGAGCTGGAGTTCGGCGCGCTCTTACACGACATAGGCAAGATCGGCGTGCCTGACGCAATCCTGCGCAAGCCCGCGAAGCTGACGGATGAAGAGTGGGTTAAAATGCGCGAGCATCCCTTTCACGGGCAACAGATTTTGCGCGAAATCGAATTTCTCAAGGGTGCGACGCACGTCGTCGGACAGCATCACGAAAAGTGGGACGGAACGGGTTATCCGCTCGGCTTGCGCGGCGAGGAAGTTGACATCAAGGCGCGTATCTTTTCCGTCGCGGATGCGTTCGACGCGATTACTTCCGACCGCGTGTACCGCGCAGGGCAAAGTTATGAAGCCGCCGTCGCAGAACTAGACGCCTTCGCCGGTATACAATTCGATCCGAAGGTAGTCGAAGCCTTTCACAGCGTGCCGCGCGCGGACTGGGATGAACTGCGCCGCCGTTCCTTGCTCAAAGTGCAGGAGAACGCCGCCCCGCTGCCAGCGACGACGCAACAAACTGCGCCCGCAGAACCTTTGCAGACAAGATCGGAAACGGCGCTCGCAAGTTAAGTCTGTATTGAGCAATCATTAGAGAATGGCGCGAATCGCTTGAAGCCAGCGCGCAACATACAAGTTAGCAGAAACCAGTTAACTCAATGATGAAAATTCGCTGGCGGGGGTCGGGTTGAATGAGTTGTTATATTGCGCCCGATGTAACACTCAGCTTCCTTTATGTTTTCTGATTTCAATGCCGGACACATGACTATATACCTCATCAAGTGATAAAGACTCATCTAAGAACCAAGCATCACGCTCATGGCTTACGGATGCGAGCCAGCCGATGTTACCGGGAGAATAAAACGCTAAGTCTTCTGGAACTTGCGGCTGTAACCATGAGTAGAGGCCGCGCACCGAACACAGAATTTTGATTGATTTATCAGCCACTCGATACTGACGAACAATTGCTTCATGCCCAATGAGTTTTGTTCCAAGCCATTCATCTGTTTTGACATTTGAGATTAGAAAAGGTTTAAGAGAGTCCGCAATCTGGTGAGCTGATGGCTTAAATTGAAATTGCTTTCTCCACACCAAAGTGAATGATTCACATCGAGAGGCGGCAAAATTGAGAAGATCAATATAGGTCTGCCCCTTCGGTTCACTCACAATGTTAATTACTGGTTTCATAAATTCAACAGCAGTCTAGCAAAAAAGATTCGCGCCATTTTTCTTTTGGTAAAATTTACGGAGCAGTCGTCGGCGATGTGGGCGCTGCTGGTTGTGTTGTCGGTTTCGTGTTGGCGGGCGCAGGCGGTGTCGTCACGTAGCCGCGTCGCGTGCGAAGCGTGATGCCGAGTTTGCGTGCGGCGATTTCGAGGCGGCGATATTCTCCCGCGCGGGCGGTAATGAACGGGCGCTTCGGTTTGTATGTGACGACGTACTGCGCGCCGATGTCGCGCGCGACCTTGCCGCCTTCGTCGAGCATTTCCTGCGCAGTCGTTGGCAGCCAGATACGCCCGCCTGTTTCCAAGGCAAGATTCGTCAGCCACTGCTCGCTGCGGCGTACGTCTGCTTCGTAGGCTTTGCGCAAACGCGCCATCGCCGGATCAAAAGTGAAGCCTCTTCCGCTCCCGCCGATGCTGCCGCCGCCTCCCGCTGAAGAGGGAAACGATTGACCGACGGGGTTGGGATTGATGCCCGCGTTGGCGACAGCCGCGATAGAGTCTCGCCGCCGTATCTCTTCATTGGTCAGCGCTGCTTTTGTTTTATCCGACTGTTTTTGCAGCACAAACTTCGTATAGCTGATGACATGCACGGTGGCGCGCGCGGCGTTGAGTTGTTTGAAAGCGTCTGCGCGATTAAGGTTGTTAGCGCCGGAAGTTTCGACGCCGTCCGTGATGAGCACGACGTGGCGATTGCCTTCGGGCGTGTCTTTGAAGATTTGCGATGCCGCCGCGATTGCTTCCGCGAGCCGCGCGCGTTTGCCCGAATGCAATTTCCACTTGAGCACGGCGGCGAGCGCTTGCCTGTCAGTCGTCCAATTCTGCAACGTCTCGGCGTGGTCGGCAAATTGTATCAACGCGAGTCGGTCTTCCTTGTGAAGCCCCGCGATGACATGCAGCGCCGCCTCGCGCGTCAGGGAAGTGCTTTTGGAAACGCCGCCCGTTCCGACTCCCTCGCCGCCCGTGTCTAAAAGCAGCAGCACATTGGCCGGAGTATGGCGCACGCTGCGCACGGTTTGCGGCACGCCGTCTTCGAGAATCAGCAGATCGTCAGGCTCTATCGTGCGGTCTGAGTTTCCGTAATCGTCATAAGCGAAAACGGGAATGCGCACTTCTTCCGTGAAGACCTTTATCGAATCTTCAGTGTCCTGCGGCGATGATGACGGCGTCGGAGAAGGTGTGGGCAAAGCGGCGGGCGTTGCTGGTAAACCTATCGTATCAGCGGAGCGGTTTTGTTGCTGCGCAAACACGCAGAACGGCAATGCAGTAAGCGCAATAGCGAGGAACGTCAAGCAAAATAATTTATAGCTACGGAACATCTTGAGCCTCAACCAACGAATCTTCGTTTTATCGTGTCGGACGATTGTGTGCTCCGATGCCGTGAACGCATGTTCGCGTTTGCCTTCGCTGACAAATTGGATTCAGTTGCTCGCTTTGCGCGCCTGCGATTGCACGGCTGTGATGGCGACGGCGTCAACGATGTCTTCCGCTTTGCAGCCGCGCGAAAGATCGTTGGCAGGCTTGTCGAGTCCCTGCAAAACGGGGCCGATGGCAGTCGCTTTGGCAAGGCGTTCGGTCAGTTTGTAAGCGATGTTGCCCGCGCCGAGGTCTGGAAAAATGAGCACGTTGGCGCGTCCGGCAACTTCAGAGCCGGGCGCTTTCGATTGCCCGATTTCTTGGACGAGCGCGGCGTCGGCTTGCAGTTCGCCATCGACGAGAAGCTCCGGGGCGCGCGCGCGGACGGTCTTCGTCGCTTCGATTACCTTATCTATGCTCTTGTGTTTCGCGCTGCCTTTGGTGGAAAACGAAAGCATTGCGACACGCGGTTCTGCTTCGAGCAAAGCGCGGCAGGAATCTGCGGAAGCGACGGCGATTTCGGCTAACTCTGCGGCGGTTGGATCAATCACGACGCCGCAGTCCGCGTAGATCAGCGCGCCCGATTCGCCGAAGCTTTGATCGGGCAAAGCCATCACGAAAAAGCTCGAAACGATTTTGAAGCCAGAGCGCACGCCGATGCAGTGAAGCGCGGCGCGGACAGTGTGCGCGGTGGTGTTCGTCGCGCCCGCAACGGAGCCGTCCGCCTTGTTCAAACGTACCATCAGATTGCCGTAGAAAAGCGGATCGCCGACGGCGGCGCGCGCTTCGTCCGCCATGACACCTTTGGCGCGGCGCAGCTCGTGGTAAAAATCAACCATCTTCTCGAAGTCTGCGGCGCGGCGATGATCTATAATTTCGACGCCGTTCAAATTCACGTTGGCGGCGGCGGCGGCTTGGCGAATCTTTTCTTCGCTGCCGAGCAAGGTAATGCGCGCGATGCGTTCGCGCGCGCAAATGGCGGCGGCAACAACCGTGCGGGAATCTTCGCCTTCCGGCAAAGCGATGTGTTGCAAATCGGCAGCGGCGCGCCCGCGCAGGCGTTCGAGTATGTTCATGTTGCTCAATTTAACACGAAGCAATTGCGTATGAGAATGAACCGCGCTTGTCGTCGCCCGCGCCCGTCGGATAAACTCGGAAGCGATGAAGCAAAGGAGTTCAATGACACGACTTGAAGCTAAAGGGCGCATGAAAAGTTTGCTGCTGTTTTTGCCGCGACTCGTCGCTTTGTGCGGGCGGCTGTTGAAGGATAAGCGCGTGCCGAAAACAGAGAAGGCGCTGCTTGCCGGAGCAATTGTTTACGCCATCATGCCGTTCGATTTTATTCCCGACATGATTCCATTCGTCGGGCAAATCGACGATGCGTATTTGATCGCGCTCACCCTTCTGCGCTTGGTTAATCACACGAACGAAGACATCGTGCGCGAACACTGGACAGGCGGCGGCGATATAATTCAATTGACCGGCTCGCTCGCCAGAATCGCGCCGCTCATTCTTCCCAAACGCGTGCGCCGCGTGCTGTCTTCGCGCATCGAAAGAGCGCCCGACAGAAAAGGCGCGGATGCGGATGCAGCCAAAATCGCTTCGATGAAATTCATCGAAGTGCCGGAAGAAAATATAAGTTGATTTCGATTTACGGCGAGCTGTCAGCCGGAGAGCGTCGAGTCGATGACGCTTTCGGCGACGGCGGTTAGTTGCGCGATTATTTTTTCGTCGCTTGTTTTTATCGCCTGAAAACGGCGCGCTTCGGGGATGGACGCGTTGAAGCCTTCTGCTTCTTCGACGGCGACGAGCGCCGCGCGCAGGCTGGAAGATTCGGCGATCACGAACCACTCGCGCGACAAACGCGAATTCTTCGCTGTCGCAATCAAACGCATGTTGGGATGGCGCGGCGGCTGCCAATCGTCTTCACCGAACACGTAAACACGCTCGGATACGTCCGCGATCCGCAGATAACGATCCGCAATCGGTTTCATGCGCGAGAATTTTTCAAACCCTACATACACTCTGCCCGTCCGGTTGGTTTTTAAGAGCAGCGCGTTTTCGATCAGCAAACTAATGTACTCGAGGCACGGCACG
>JBPCOJ010000111.1:0-15829 GCA_051000345.1 Pyrinomonadaceae bacterium
GGTGAGCGTGTAATTGATTTGACTACTCAAGAGATATTGGCAGTAATCAAGTCGCGTCGCTCGTCGGTTGGCAGTCATCATCCTGCCATTATCTACTTCTTAGCTTTTTGCGTAAGTCCTATAGTTAAATCCCTTATCTTGCATTGTGCGACGAGCCGCCAAATCGTGCTTGTTGTAATGGTTCTCACCATGCACCGATAGAACCAGATATGCACCGCGTTTTGCGATACGATGAAGCTCTTGTAGCCATGCGAACTGCATGTCTTCCGGTAGGTGCGTGAAGACTGAGATGCTATAAATCAGGTCGAATTTATCATCCCTATAAATTGTCGGCGGCATCGCGGGATTGACGCTGAACTCTGCAACCTGAGAATAATTCTCTTGACACCACTGAATAGCTTCAGCATCGATGTCCGTGCCGTATAATTTCTGTGCTGAAGTAATATAACGGCGTAGTGGTCTCAATACTCTTGCGCAACCAGACCCGAAATCCAGAATCGTCTCGAACGAGTTTAGATTCTTACCGGTATGCGCGAGCACTGCGTTAATATCTTCAATCAAATCCTCTCCGCTTTTAATAAAATCTGGAGCGTATACGCCGACGACGCGCTTCTGAAGATGCGGCGGGGGTGGCATTAGCCCTCCCATCTCTCGAATCATATCTTGTAGCTGACCACACGCAGCTTGCAACCCCTGAACTTCGGATTTCAGTGCGAGAATTTGTTTAAGAACAGGTAACTTGCCTGCTGCTCTACGGATCAAGAGCCGTCGTGAAGTTTGAGAAGGCATCTTGTAACCCTTTGCTAGCAGTATCCTGAACGGATACGAATTCGCGCGAAAAATAAACGCCTGCATCGAAAGATACAGGCGCATACTTGGTTAGTGGCGGAGCCGACGGGACTCGAACCCGCGACCTCCGACGTGACAGGCCGGCGTTCTAACCAACTGAACTACGACTCCGCAGGGTAAACTCCTCGAATTTTCAAAATCAAAATGGTAGGCACGGAGGGACTCGAACCCCCAACTTCCTCCTTGTAAGGGAGGCTGTCTACCATTGACGTACGTGCCTCTAATGCTTTCGTCTCGCGCATGTTCGCCCCACAGCGTTCGGGCGCAGAGTGTCAGGCTTGTTCGATTCAAAGACTCGCGTATCTTCGCGGCATCCAACGTCAGAGGCTTTCAAACTGTGCTGCCACGAAAAGCGAAGCGTCATCCTAAAATGAAGCGAGTCTGAGTGTCAAGGCGCGCTCGTCCGCTCCCGTTAAAGCAACCAGACGGGCAAAGACGTTTGCGCGCCCGCTCTCTCTTCTGCCTCCGTTGTTTCGTTCGTCGCAATTTCGCGCGGGCGTGCCTTTTCGCTTCGCGGTGCATCTTCTTCCAGATGCGTTTCGCGCGCGGCTGCGTTCGGGTTAGCAAGAGGCGCGATTAATATGCTGTGTACCTGTTCGTCCAATTTTCCAATGACGGGCATATAGTTTTGTTTTCGCTCCTTTTGCCGTCGCGCGCAGAGCCTCATAAAAGTTGTCCCACAGGAATTCCCTAGTTGAAAACGATGAGCAGATTACATCATCCACTCTGATAGGACTAAGCACCTGAAAGGCATTGGACAAGAACCCCCTTCGGATTTCAAAATAATTCGGCTCTTAATTAAAGCGTTTATTCATCGCGCGATTGCCGTTTTCTCCGACTCATTTTCTGCGCTTCATCTCTGCAAAGAAACGCGGAATTATGGATAGTTTGTCGCTGCTCGCATAATTAAACCTATCGTAAACAAAGAGCCTACGGCGCGGAATTGAAACATGACAGCAGAAGCCATTGAAATGCGCGGCGCGCGCGGGCTTCGTGCGCTATGAATCGCGCTGGTAAACGACGCTTGCTTGATTCCCTTTGTGCGCCCGCTTCGCACGTCAAAACAAAGTTCGCTAAAAAAACTCGCCGCAAACCTTACTTGAAATTAAAGCTCAATCTTCCGCTGACGCTGCGCGGGCGACCAATGGCCGTGCCGGAGAAAACGCTTTCAAACGTAATCAAATAAAATCTGTCGAATAGATTTTCGACGTTCACTTGGCCGAGCATTCTGACGCGCTCGCTTAAAGCGAATTCTTTTCCCGCATAAAGATTAAACACCGTGCGCGGTTTGACGAAGCCGCGCTCGAAGTTGACTTGATCGAGAATCTTCGCGGGAAACTCATTTGCAAAATCTGCGCGCGTCACATCCGGGTCGAGTTCGACGCTGTAACCGCTGTCATGTCGCCCGCCGAACGCCACATAAAAGCGTCCCGGCAATCGGTCGTAACGCGTCTCGAAGACAGCCGTGTTGCGCTGGTCTTCCTCGATTCTGATGCGCTCTCCGGCGCGTCGCAAACTGTCAACGGCCTCGCCTAAAAAGAGACCGCCCGTGATCGGCGCGAATCCGTAAATGTGAAAATTCGTATAGCTCACATAACCGGAAAAGCCGCGCACGCGGGCGACGTCTAAACGTGTTTCCAAGCCGCGCGAACGGCTGCGCGAAAGATTGGCGGGAAAGATAATTCCTGTTTCGAGAAAGTTTGTGATTTCGGGCGGCGAGTTCAAGCGGCGCGAATAAAAGTCCGCATCGAAGCGCAGGTAACGCGAAATTTGCTGCTCGAACCCAACATCGAATTGCGATTCGCGGCTTGTTCTGACGGGCGCAAAAGCGGGCGCGCCTTCTTCTTCCGCAGGACTGAAGATGCGCGATTGCGTTGACGAAGAAAGCAACAAATTTTCGAGCGCGGGCGTTTCCAAAAAGCGATTGTATGAAGCGCGCAAAACGGTTTTCGTGCGCGGGATAAAGTAAGCTGCGCCGAGTCGCGGGCTAAAATAATTCTTCGTCACAAGAAAATGGTAGCTGTCGAAACGCGCTCCCACATCAAGCGTCAAATTGCGCGTCGCGTTGATATGGTCTTGTATGTAAAAAGAGCCTTCGCGTCCCGTGCGCCGGTCGTTGAAGAGAAACGGATTGACAAGCGTAAACTCCTGCGCTTCCGGGGTTAGGTCAGGCTCTTTTTCGAGCAGCGCGTCGAGGTCTGTGATGGCGAAGGTAAAAGACTCTGTGACGGGAAAGCGCGTCAATTCAAAGCCCGTTTTGATTGTGTTGCGTTTGATGTTGTAGGTCAGAGAGCCGAGCAAGCCCTGTGTGGAATTGTGGCGCGATTGCTCTGCGAAGACGGGCGTCGCCAGATGATTGCTCGAAAGTTTAGCCGAGTTGTAGCGTTGAAACGCGGCGATGTTGCCTACGAGGTTCGACGAAAAAGTGTGCTGCCACGAAACGGATTCGGAGTTGTCGTTTGTGCGGCGGCGTTGATCCTGTCCGGCTTCCTGCTGAAAAGGCAAATTAGGCACGCGAAAGCGTTGGCCATCAAGGGCGAAGTTAAAGCGGACGAGGTTGTTTTCGTTCGGCGCGTAATCGAGCTTGAGAAAACTTTTGCCGGACGTGCCGCGATTATTGAAATTTTCGAGCGCGGGCGGATCGAGAAAACGATTTGTGCGCGAGCCTGCCGCGCCTGCGAAATAGCCGAACTTTCCTTTGCGCCCGCCGACATTAAAAGACCCCTCGTAAGTCGAAAAGCTACCGCCCGAAAAAGAGACGTTGCCTTCGGGCTGTGAAAGCTCCAGCCCGGAACGCGTGTTGACCGCGATGACGCCCGCGAGTTTGTTGCCGTACTCCGCAGGAATGTTCGCAGTAGATATTTCCACAGAGCGAAAGCTGTCCGGATCGGGCGAACTGCCGAAAGTCGCCGCGATGGTATCCGTGACGGGTATGCCGTCAATAGAGTATTGAACTTGATATTCGATGCCGCGCGCGTGCAAACGGCGGTTGGCGTCGAGCGTCCAGCCGGGCGCTGTCGCGATGATCTCTTCGATGCTGCGGCTCGGCTGCGAGGATGGAAAACTTTCAATGCGTTTGCGGTCTATGACAACGCTCGGCGCGGTCTTTTCAGCATCCAATAAATCTGTGCGGCTCTCGACGTTGACTTCGCCGCCGCTCACGGGCGCGACGCCGAGTTGCGCGTCAATGCGTTGCGTCAGATTCGAGTTGACGTTGATTTCTCGCGCCGTAGGAGCAAAGCCCTGCGCCGCCTCGAACGTGAGTTTGTAGCGGCCAAAAGGCACGTCTAACAGTTGATATGCTCCGCGAGAATCTGCGGCGGCGGTTTGCGTGTAATTCGTCAGCGGATTGGCGAGCGTCACAATCGCTCCGGCAATCGCCGCTCCCGATTGATCCGTCACAGTGCCGCGCAGGATTCCCGTGTTGGATTGCGCGTGCGCCGTCAAAGCCAAGATGAGCACGAACAGAAAGAGGACGCACACTTGGGGCTTGAGGGTTCGCATAGATTTTTTCTCCGTAAAAACGTTGATTGTCAGTCGTATGAAAAGGCGTGTCGGGCGGCTTGGAAAGTCCGGCTGCTTCGGGGCGCAAAGCGCTGCCGGACAGTAGTTGTTCCAGCACAGTGCAACAGCTTGGATTTGCAAACTCGCGCGTGAGATTACAAGTAACTCCAAGATACTACCAGCCTTCGTAGTTGGCTTCGGAGCAGCAACCAAAGCAACCTGCCACCGTTTTTAATTTTACGAAAGACGCTTATTGCGCCCGCGAACGCGCGAAACTCCTGCGCGCTTTTTTTACCGCCGTAATCGCGTTATGATGTGTGGTTCGCCGCCCTGCCAGAAACTCTGCAATGCGCGGCGACAATGATTTCCTTATGACACAAGAAGCCATCGAAGTGCGCGGGGCGCGCGTTAATAATCTCAAAAACATTTCGTTTTCCATTCCTATCGAAAAACTGACGGTGGTCACGGGCGTGTCCGGCAGCGGTAAATCGTCGCTCGCCTTCGATACGATTTACGCCGAAGGCCAGCGCCGCTACGTCGAATCGCTGTCGGCTTACGCGCGCCAATTTCTCGAACGCATGGACAAGCCGGACGTGGATGAAGTGCGCGGCATTGCGCCCGCCATCGCCATCCGGCAAAAGAATTCGACGCGGAATCCGCGCTCCACAGTCGGCACGCAAACAGAAGTTTACGATTATCTGCGCCTTCTGTACGCGCGCGTCGGGACAACTTTTTGCCGCGTCTGCGGGCGCGAAGTTCATCACGACTCGCCGGAATCCGCCGCCGCCGAAACGCTCCAAACCATTCCCGAAGGCACGCGCTTTTTCGTGCTCTTTCCCGCCGAAGCCGGATTGAACATCGAAACGAACGGCGAAGCGGGCAAGGCCGCCGCGAAGAAAAAAGGCGCGCGCGCCAAACGTAAAACGCCGACGCCGGAAGCAACGCGCCACACAGTCACGGCGCATGTGATGAGCCTTATGCAGCGCGGCTTCACGCGTCTTTATCACAAGGGCGAAACAATTGATTTAACGTCGCCCGATGATTACACGCGCGCTGATTTTACGGACGTGTACGTGCTCGTTGATCGGCTCGTCGCGCGCGCAGATGTGCGCGAGCGCCTCGTTGATTCGTTCGAGACTTGCTTTCAGGAAGGACATGGCACGGGCGTCATCGAAACTGCCGGAGAAGAACCGCAGCACCTTTATTTTTCCGAGCGCTTCGAGTGCAAATACGATGGCACGATTTACGCGCAGCCGGAACCGCGCCTCTTCAGTTTCAATAATCCGTTTGGCGCGTGTCCGACGTGTCAGGGCTTCGGCAATACCATCGGCCTCGATCTCGATCTGGTGATACCGAATCAGGCGCAGACGTTGGACAAAGGCGCAATCGAGCCTTGGAACAGGCCGCAGTATGAATGGGCGAAAACCGAACTGCGCCGCTTCTGCAAAACAGAAGGCATCTCGCTGGACACGCCGTTTGCCGAACTCTCCGGCGCAGAGCAACAGGTAATCGTCGAAGGCAAAGGCAAATGGACGGGCGTGCGCGGATTTTTCGAGTGGCTCGAAACGAAAAAATACAAGCTGCATGTGCGCGTCTTTCTTTCCAAGTTTCGCGGTTATGCGCTGTGTCCCGATTGCCACGGCGGGCGACTACGGCAGGAAGCGCGCGATGTGCTCGTCGGCAATAGCACGCTGCCGGATGTATGCGCGCTGTCAATTAAGGATGCCGCAAAGTTTTTCGATGCGCTGGAGCTTCCCGCAGAGCAAGCAGCGATTGCTGACAAAGTGCTGATGGAAGTTCGTCGCCGCCTGCGCTTTCTCGTCGATGTCGGCTTGGACTACTTAACGCTGGCACGGCTCGCTTCGACACTTTCGGGCGGCGAAGCGCAGCGCATTCAATTGGCGACTAATCTAGGCTCGTCGCTTGTCGGCGCGCTTTATGTTTTGGATGAACCGTCAATCGGCTTGCATCCGCGCGACAGTTCGAGACTCGTGCGCTTGCTTCACAATTTGCGCGACATAGGTAATACCGTTCTCGTCGTCGAACATGATCCGGACATGATGCGCGCCGCCGACCATATCTTGGACATCGGGCCGCACGCGGGCGAACTCGGCGGGCATGTTATTTACGAAGGCGACTTCCCTAATCTCTTAAAAGATCAACACTCGCTGACGGCGCGTTACCTGCGCGGCGAAGTGGAAATTAAAGAACCGAAACAACGACGCACGCCCGGCAAGCGTCGTCTGCAAATTCGCGGCGCTAGCGAGCACAATCTGAAGGACGTTGACGTGGACATTCCGCTCGACATGCTCACTTGCGTGACGGGCGTTTCCGGCAGCGGCAAATCGACTTTGATTCACGACATCATTTACGCAGGGATCAAGAAACAGCGCCGCGATTGGCAGGGACACGTCGGCGCGTTTACGAAACTCGACGGCGGAAAGTTGATAGATGATGTGATACTCGTCGATCAATCACCGATAGGCCGCACGCCGCGCTCGAATCCCGTCACGTATATCAAAGTGTACGACGCGATCCGCGAAACATTTTCGCAGACGCGCGAAGCACAGGCGCGCGGCTTCGATCCGTCGTTCTTTTCATTCAACGTTCCCGGCGGGCGTTGCGAAGTTTGTCAGGGCGACGGCACAGTGACCGTTGAAATGCAGTTCCTCGCGGATGTCGAACTCGTTTGCGAAGAATGCAAAGGCACGCGTTTCAAGCAACAGATTCTCGACGTGCGTTACAAAGGCAAAAACATTCACGACGTGCTCAACATGACCGTGCGCGAAGCGATGACGTTCTTCCGGGAAGTGACGAAGATCACGAATCGCTTGCGCGTGCTCGATGATGTGGGCTTAGGCTATTTGCGGCTCGGCCAATCCGCGACGACGCTTTCCGGCGGCGAAGCGCAGCGCGTCAAACTAGCCGCGCATCTATCGAAACGCACGGGAGCGAAAACGCTTTATATTTTCGACGAGCCGACAACGGGTTTGCATTTCGAGGACATCAACAAACTGCTCGCCGCCTTTCGCGCGCTACTCGACGCGGGCGGCTCTCTGCTCGTCATCGAACACAATCTGGACGTGATAAAGACCGCCGATTATGTCATTGATTTAGGGCCGGAAGGCGGCGCAGCGGGCGGGCATGTCGTCGCCACCGGAACGCCCGAAGAAATCATGCGCATCGAAGCCTCGCACACAGGCCATTACCTGCGCGAACATCTAACGCGCGCAAACGGGCATCATGCCTGAAAGGAGTTTCCTTTTATCGTGAGTTTGAAACGGCTTTGTTGCATAAATAGGGTTTTGTGCCCATATATTGTGGAAGACCCGTCAAATTTCAGACCCGAAACCGCAATATATAGATTTATGCAACAACGCCGTTTGAAACAGCAAATCGTTTCCGATCTAACCGAGTCGATGAAGGCCAAAGACGCGGCGCGCACTTCCGTGCTGCGGATGGTCAAGGCCGCCTTGATGAATCGGGAAATCGAAAAAAGCGGCGAGTTGACGGACGAAGAAACAACGAAGTCTTTGCAATCTCTTGTCAAACAACGCCGCGATTCAATCGAGCAGTACGAAAAGGCCGGACGCGCGGAATTAGCCGACAAAGAGCGCGCCGAAATCAGCGTCATCGAAGCTTATCTGCCGCAAGCCGCCTCGCGTGAAGAAATCGAACGAGCCGTTGCCGAAGCGATTACTGAAACGAACGCTTCTTCGATGCGCGACATGGGCGCGGTGATGAAGGCTGCGCAGGCGCGTCTTGCCGGACAAAGCGCCGACGGACGAACGCTGAGCGAAATCGTTAAAGCGAAACTCGCCTAATTTTTTTACGTTTGTTCAGACGCCTGTAACGCCCGCGCGCTATCATTCTTTTGCGTGCATCGTTTTATGTTCGAGCACGACGAAAGGGATAAACTGAACTCATGGCGCGCAATAAAGTTTTGGCATTGATTCTCGCGGGCGGCGCAGGCAGTCGTTTGGACGCGTTGACGGAAGAGCGCGCCAAGCCCGTACTTCCCTTTGCGGGCGTTTATCGTTTGATCGATTTCGCTTTGAGCAATTGTATGCACAGCGGAATCCCGGATGTCTGGATCATCGAACAATATCTGCCGCATTCCTTGAACGATCATCTGGCGAACGGCAGGCCTTGGGATTTGGATCGCACTTACGGCGGGCTAAAGGTGCTGCCGCCCTTTGAAGGCAGCGCGGATGCGGACGGCGGTTTCGCAGAAGGCAATGCCGACGCCATCTATCGCCACAAGGATTTCATACGCGAATTTGCGCCCGACATTCTGCTCGTTCTAAGCGCCGACCACATTTACAAACTCGATTTCGGCAAAGTCATCGAACATCATTTGGAGCGCAACGCCGATGTGACGATGGTGACGACGCGCGTGCCTATCGAAGATGCGAGCCGCTTCGGAACAATCGAAGCCGACGAGGAAGGGCGCGTCACGAATTTCGCGTACAAAATAAAAAACCCGACAAGCGATCTGGCGACGACAGAGGTTTTCGTTTACAACGCGCACAAATTTTTAGAAACGCTCGACCAGCTCGCCGCCGAGGGCAGCAGCAAAAAAGTCGGCGGCGACAAAAAGAAAAAAGAGGCGGGCGCAAAGCTCAAAGACTTCGGCAACGAACTGCTGCCGCGCCTCGTGAAAAACGGGCGTGCCTTTGAGTATCGTTTCACGGAATACTGGCGCGATGTCGGCACAGTGGAAAGCTACTGGCAATCTCATATGGACTTGCTGGAACACGAACCGCTCTTTGCGCTCGACGATCCGCGCTGGCCGATTTTGACCTACGGCTCGCAGCGCCTGCCCGCGCGCATACACAAATCAGCGCGCATCGAAAACAGCTTGATCGCGCCCGGCTGCACCGTGCGCGGCCATGTCATTGATTCCGTTCTCGCGCCCGGCGTCGTCATCGAAGCGGGAGCCGTCGTCAGCCGCTCCGTTTTGCTGCACAACACAATCGTCGCCGCGAACGCCCGCATCGACTGCGCCATCCTCGACGAAGAAGTGCATGTCGAAGAAAAGGCCGTTATCGGCAAACAATCGAACACCACTGCGGCCTCGCGCCGAAAGTGCTCATCTTCGGACATCGCCTTAATCGGGCGAACGGCGCGCATCCCGGCGGGCAAGCGCATCGCAGCGGGCGCGCGTATCAAATCCCGCAAACAAGACCACTCAACAAAGTCTTGACAGCCATCAGAATTCGGAGTGCCTTCGACCGCACGCCTTGCTCCTGCCGCACTTATCTCGTATAATTCTTCGCTTGCTTTGCAGCGCGGCGGTACTGTCCGGTGGGTTCGCGCCCACTTTTTCTTTTGCGCGTCTTCGCCGTGTAAGTATTCGAGAAAGGCGGGCGGCAGAAGATGGCGATGAGCGCGGGTTCATTAGAAGCGCGTGTGCGGGAGATTGCGGAGCGCGCGGCAGTGGAGCACGGGCTTGAACTCGTTCACGCGGAAATCGCCGGGCCGGAAGGCAAGCCGATCCTGCGTATTTATATTGATAAGCCGGACGGCGTGACGCATACGGATTGCTCGGCGATGAGCCTTCATCTAGGCACGGTGCTCGACGTGGAGGATTTTATTCATTCGGCTTATACGCTCGAAGTATCGTCGCCGGGATTGGAGCGCGGGCTTTATAAACCGGCTGATTACGAGCGTTTCGCCGGAAGCCTTGCGAAGTTGAAAACGCGCGTCGCGTTTGGCGGGCAACGCAACTTTCGCGGGCGCATCGTCGGGCTGACTGACAGCAAAGTAATCTTCGACGATAAAACGAGCGGGCGCGTCGAAATGCCTTTTGAAACGATTGTCAAAGCGAATCTGGAACTCGACGTCGAAGAAGAGTTTCGCCGTATGAAAGAGCATGAAGCAGAAGTGAAGGAAACCGCCCGCCAGCAGACCGGCGGCGCAAATCAGTAGATGTCAGATACTAGATGCCGGATGTTAGTTCAGACTGACATTTGGTTAAAGGCAATTCTGATTTCTAACATCTAATATCCGACATCTAGCAAACTATATGAGTACATCCATTTCGCAGAACATCGAAGCGCTTTGTCAGGAACAGGGCATTGAACGCGAGTTGGTCATTGACGCCATGAAGGAAGCGGTGCGCGCGGCGGCCAAAAAGCAGTTCAAGTCCGGCGAAGATATTCAGGTTGAATGGAATCCTGAAAGCGGCATAGAGCTTTCGGCGACGAAGGTAATCGTCGAAGAAGTGACGAATCCGGCCACCGAATTATCTCTCGAAGAAGCGCGCGAAATGGCGGGCGATGAAGTCGAAATCGGCGACGCACTTCTCTTGCCTTTGCCGATGGAAGAACTAGGGCGCATCGCGGCGCAAACCGCCAAGCAGATTCTTTTCCAGAAAGTGCGCGACGCCGTTCGCTCGAATGTTTACGAGCAGTACATAGACAAAATCGGCGACCTCGTCAACGGCTTCGTCAAACGCTTCGAGCGCGGCAACATGATCGTCGATCTAGGCACGATGGAAGCCATTTGCCCGCGCTCGCAGCAGTCCAGAGGCGAGCAGTGGAATCAGGGCGAGCGCATACGTGTGGTTATCAGCAACGTCTCGAAGGAATCGAAGGGGCCGCAGGTCGAAGTTTCGCGCACCAGCCCGGAACTCCTGCGACGCTTGTTTGAAATGGAAGTGCCGGAGATTTACGACGAAACTGTAACGATCAAATCGTGCGTGCGCGAGCCGGGCGAGCGCGCCAAAATCGCCGTCACCTCGAACGAAAGAGACGTTGACCCGGTGGGCGCGTGCGTCGGCATGAAGGGTTCGCGCGTGCAGGCAATCATTAGAGAGTTGCGCGGCGAAAAAATCGACATCATCGAATGGTCTGACGAGCCGAGCGTGTTTGCGGCTAACTCCCTGTCGCCCGCGAAAGTCAATCAAGTTCATATCACGGACATCGAACAGCGCCAGATGGAAGTGATCGTCAACGAAGACCAACTAAGTCTTGCTATCGGCAAGCGCGGGCAAAACGTGCGGCTGGCGACAAAGCTCGTCGGCTGGAACATAGACATACGCAGCGAAGAAGACCTCAAGAAGGAAGTCGCCGAACAAATGGGCGCGCTGATGGCTTCCGGCGGTTCAGTGCCGCTTTCTGTGATTGAAGGCGTCACGGCGACAACCGCGACGACGCTCGGCGAACACGGCATCGAAGACATAGACGCGCTCGCCGCAACTTCCGTCGATGATCTCGTCGAATATCTGGACGTGAGTTTAGACGAAGCGGAATCCATCCTGAGCGCCGCGCAATCTGTCATCGCCGTGCGCGATGCTGCCGCCGCAGGCAAGCAGGAGGAGGGCGACGCAACGGAGTCTGAGATGGAAGAAGCGAGCGAAGAATTAATTGACGCGCTTGTGGAAACCGAATCGCCCGTCGAACAACACGCTGCCAATGTGGAGTTCGACCCGGACGCTCCTGCGGAGGAAGTTAAGCCGTCCAACGAAATGACCAACGCGGGCTACGATGAAGCCGTCGAAGGCAATTCGCCGTTTCCGACCGACGAGCCGGACACGCTCACACAAAACTCTGTCGAGCCGGTTGCCAGCACGGAAGCCGATCCGATGTCCGCCGACGAACTGCTGCTTCAGGAGCCGCAACACGATCTGCGCCCGGACACGGTCATGCCAGCGCCCGACGAGCAAAACGAAGATAAAGACCAGCCGACGGATGCGTCCTCCGATGCGGCGAAGTAGCAACAACAGTAGTAGTTGCGGCGTGTGCGCGTGCAGAGTGACGCCTGTTCGCGCCCTACGCTCCTTGCCTTTTTTGCCCGCCCCTTTCGCGGCTGCGCTCTTCTAAAAAGCGAGCTTCGGAAAAAGGCGGCGAGGGCGAGAGTCCTTTAACCTTTTACGAAGCGCGCGACGCCGTTTTATTTTGAAAGCGTCGGAGAAGAGTGCATGACCACTTCCAAAGTTCGCATTTACGATTTAGCCAAAGAATTAAAGCTCGACTCGAAACGCCTGATCGAACGCGTTCGGCGCGAAGGCGTTGACGTGAGCGTGCCGTCCAACTCTGTTTCCAAAGAATTGGCAGACCGCATACGCAACGAAGTGTTCCCGAAGAAAGACACAGCCGCGCCGCGCGTCGTCAAAGTCGTCAAAAAAGCCGCCCAACCCGCCGCAGAGGAAACATCTGCACAGGACAGCACCGCGACAGAGATTGATGTGTATACGCCATCGAACGCATCCACACAAGCAGCCTCGATTGACGCTCATTCGCTGCCGCACGCGCCCGTTGAGACTGCTCGCCCTGAAGCGCCGCGCCAATTCGCCGCGCGACTGATTCCGAAAAAGCCACTCGCGCCCGCGACGCGCGCCGAACAGCCTTCGGCAAATATCGACGGAGCAGCGACGCAGGCACAGTCGGCACAAGCAGCCGCCGCGCCCGCAATCGAAGAGCAAAACAACGGAGCGCCGCAGCAACAATCAACCGGCGATTCCTCTCTGCACGCGCAGCAAGCAACGTCAACAGATACAGCCAACGCCAGCGCTCAAATCAATCAACTTAATCAAACGCCGAACGAAACTTTTATCGAAAGCGAAACACCCATTCAACAGGAAAACATTTCTCTTCCGCGACCTAGCTCAGTCGCCATTCCCTCAACACAAATCAGGCAGTTGCGTTTGACGCCCGCCGCGCTCAACGCAGGCATACGCCACGGTGAGCGCGCGCCTGTTCCCGTCGTTGCGCCGCCGCCCGTTGCGACGCCAAGTCCGCGCGAGCGACGCGAACGCAGCGGCGGCGGTAACGCGCAGGGACGCGGCAATGATCGCCCGTCTCGTTCGACGCTCACGCGCAGCGAGCGCACAGGCACTGTCGGCGAAACGGCGACGCCGCAAACCACTTATATTCCGCCGCCGACGGATCAACGCAAGCGCGGACGTGGCGGCGCGCGCGGCGGCGCGCCTGCGCGCGGCGGACGCGGCAAGGCAATGGACGGGAGAGGCGGCGGGCGCTTCGGTGACCGCGATTTTGTGCCGCCGCCGCGTGCTTTGTCGCTCGAAGACCGCATCGCCGGACGGCTCGGCATGGCCGCTGGCGTTGCAGGCGAGGAAAGCGAATTAAAATCCGTGCGCCTCGTCGAAGGCTCGACTGTCAGAGAATTTGCGGAAAAGCTCGGCATCACGCCGAAGGATGTCGTGACGCTGCTTTTGCAACGCGGAGTTTTCGCCACCGTCAATCAACCTTTGAACGATGATGTCGCTGTCGATTTAGGCCGTCGCTTCGGCTATGAAGTCTCGTTCGTGCCGTTCGAGGAAATGGTTGCCGAAGAAGAATTTGAAGAATTGATCGCCGCAGATGCGGACGACGTGGAATTGCCGCGCGCGCCCGTTATCACCGTCATGGGACACGTCGATCACGGCAAAACCAGCCTGCTCGACGGGATTCGTTCGACGGAAGTCGCTGCCGGTGAAGCGGGCGGCATCACGCAGCACATCGGCGCGTACAGCGTTCATGTGCCAAGCCCGGATAGCCCCGAAAAATTGCGCCGCGTCGTATTTTTGGACACGCCCGGCCACGAAGCCTTCACGATGATGCGCGCGCGCGGCGCAAAGGCGACGGACATCGTCGTACTCGTCGTCGCGGCTGACGACGGAGTGATGCCGCAAACAATCGAAGCCATTGAACACTCGCGCGCCGCAGGCGTCCCGATGATCGTTGCGATTAATAAAATAGACAGGCCGGACGCGAATCCTGATCGCGTCAAACAGGAACTGGCGAACCACGGCTTGCAGCCAATCGAGTGGGGCGGCGAAACGGAAATGGCGCTCGTCTCCGCCAAGCAGCGCACTAATATAGATTCTCTTCTGGAAACTATTTTGCTGACGGCCGACATACTCGATTTGAAGGCCAGCCCGACGCGTCTTGCTTCCGGCGTAGTGCTCGAAGCAAAACTTGATCGCGGGCGCGGCGCAGTCGCAACAGTGCTCGTTCAGCAAGGCACTTTGCGCGTCGGCGATCCGTTTATCGTCGGGCAAATTTTCGGCAAAGTCCGCGCGATGTTCGATGATCGCGGAAAGATCGTCACGGAAGCAGGCCCCGCGACGCCCGTCGAAGTCTTAGGGCTTCAAGGCGTGCCGCAGGCGGGCGAGTCCTTCCAAGTCGTCGCAGACATCACACGCGCGCAAAGCATTTCGCAGCACAGACAAATGCTGACGCGCCAGAACACGCTCGTGCAAACAACGAAGCGCGGCATCGAAGCGCTCGGCGAAACGGAAGTCAAGGAATTGCTCGTCGTCATCAAGGCGGACGTGCAGGGTTCCGTCGAAGTTTTGAAATCTACTTTGCAGAAGCTTTCAACCGAGCGCGTTAAAGTAAAAGTCGTTCGCTCCGGCGTCGGCGCGATCACGGAATCCGACGTGCTGCTGGCATCCGCAACACAGGCTGGCACGGCGAGCACCGCCGTCGTCATCATAGGCTTTAACGTGCGCCCGGAAGTCCGCGCCGCAGAACTGGCGAAGCAGGAAGCGGTTGACGTGCGGCTCCACTCGATTATCTACAAGGTCGAGGAAGAGATTCGCGCGGCGATGATCGGAATGCTCGAAGCCATCGAGAAGGAACGCATTTTGGGCATGGCGAACGTGCGCGAAATCTTCCGTGTTCCGCGCGCGGGCGTCATCGCCGGTTGCATGGTGACAAGCGGCACTGTGCGGCGCAATGCGCGCGCGCGCCTGATACGCGACAACGTGGTTGCGTGGGAAGGCGGCATTTCCAGCCTTCGCCGTTTCAAGGAAGACGCTTCGGAAGTACGCGAAGGCTTCGAGTGCGGCATCGGCCTCGAAAACTTCAACGACGTTAAGATCGGCGATCAAATCGAAGCTTACATCATCGAGAAAATCGCCGCGACTGAATTATAAAGCCGGATGTCGGATGCTAGGTTCTGTTGGCGTAAATTGAAGATGCACTACTTAGTCAACAGAACCTAGATGTTAGATATAAGTTAAAGGCGCGACGCCGACACTTATACCAACATCTAGTATCTGACATCTAACATCTATTTTATGCGTCGTCCTGAGAGAGTGGCCGACATGCTGCGCGAAGAAGTTTCGCAGATCGTCGGGTTCGCGCTAGATGATCCGCGCCTCACGATGGTTACGGTGACGGACGTGCGCGTGGCAGATAACCTACGCGATGCGCGCGTGTTTGTGACTGTGCTCGGCACGGAAGAGGAAGCCATTGCCGCGCTCGTCGCGCTGCACCGTGCTGCGC
Source organism: Pyrinomonadaceae bacterium (assembly GCA_051000345.1). Taxonomy (GTDB): domain Bacteria; phylum Acidobacteriota; class Blastocatellia; order Pyrinomonadales; family Pyrinomonadaceae; genus JBHENC01. Next base: position 15,591 of record JBPCOJ010000111.1, read on the forward strand.
CGTATGTCCGCAGGCAGTTGGGCGTGGCGCTCGGCTTGCGCCACACGCCGGAGATACATTTCGTGCGCGACACAATCGAAGAACGCGGGGCGCGCGTCGATGAATTGCTCGCGCAGATAGAAAAGCCTTGGGAACAAGAGGCAGCCTCGATTGCAGAAGCAGCAGAGCCGACGCTAACAACAACTGCCGCGACGAACGAAGAATCTACCCGCAAGATTTCTGAGAAGGAAGAGGAAGGA
>JBPCOJ010000033.1:0-39969 GCA_051000345.1 Pyrinomonadaceae bacterium
TAAAGGTGATCGTGCCAGACACCTTAACCGCTTGCCCGGATAAAGTAGTCGGGGAGAAACGAGTTTGGTAAGCGCCCTGCACTGCCGCCTGTCGAAGCAGCGGAGGCCCGTTGATGGCCGTCGCCGAGACAACCTTGCCTGATTCGTCCACGAGAATCTGAACGGACACGGTTCCCTGCTGGCGCGCCGCTTTAGCAATCGCCGGATAAGTAGGGTTCGGCTTGCTGATCGCCTTACCGTTTAGCACGCCGCCTGAAACAACTGAGGGCGGCTTCGGCTTCGGCGTCGGCTTCGGCGTGGCTTCAGGCGGAGGCGGCGGCGGATCATCCAAAACCTCTGTCTTAGTCGGGCCGGTGCGCCCGCCGCCTGTGCCGACTCCGACGGGGCCGGACGGGCCTCCCGGAGCGACATCCGAATTATTCGCGCCTCTTACAACTTGCACGCCCTTCGGAATCGGCGGCACATTGCTGGCTCTTGTTTCGATTTTTTTAGGAACTTCCGTCGGCTGGTCAACGCGCGCAACCAACTCTGTGCGGGTTGCCACTTGACGGTCATCCGTCTTTTGTGGCTTCGGCTGGTCTTTCGGCTGTTCCTGCTGCACTTGCGGCGGGATCGGAACAGGCGCGACGAGCGTCGTCAACTCTAAATTCTCATTCGAGAGTTGCGCGTCGTACAAATAAACGCTGCCGATTGCGGCGATTAAGAGCAGCAAGGCGTAAACCGCCATAGTGCCGAGAAAAAACGATCCCTTACGCGTTAAATCGCCTTTATGTGAACTGGACTCGACCAGATTGTCGAACATTTTTATGTTCTCCCTCGCCCGGTGCCAAATGGATCAGGGTGCGAAACCTAAAATTCGATAATGGCTGTCAAATATATAAATGAGGCACGCGCCCGCATTCGTTTCTTGTAGAGCAAAAAGTTGGTAAGGCAGGATAGCAGCGGCGCTCGTCGAAGGCTTCTGAACCGAGCGTTCGAGTTGAAAATTACAGAGCCGCTGAAAAAGATGATTCACGATACCAGCCCTACCGAACGGCGCAGATAATACGGCGCAAACCCAGACCTTTAGCGAGCAATGCGAAAGGCACATGCGTTAAAAACTATTCAGTTGGCCAGCAACGGGCGCAGTCTAAGATGCAATGCGTGATGAAGTCAAGCGAAAAAAGTATTCGCTTCAAAAATCAAGAGCGCGCCGCGCCCTGCGGTTCATTAACAACGCCGCCCACTCTCGCCTGCCCCGCCCTCGATGCAGTGCGCTCCGTGCCTCTCTTGTTCATCGCGGCGGGCGGCAGCGTGCGCGCTTTATTCACGTCTAAGCGCTGCTGCCACCAGACCATAATCGGGCTGGCAATGGCGATGGAAGAATACGTGCCGAAGCCGACGCCGATCAGAAGCGCCAGCGAGAATCCGCGCAGCACTTCGCCGCCGAACAACACGAGCGCGATGACCGAAAGCAGCACGAGGCCGGAGGTAATAATCGTGCGCGACAAAGTCTGATTAATCGAATCGTTGGTGATTTTGTAAAGCGAGTCGCGGCGATGCAGGCGCAGATTCTCGCGTATGCGGTCGAAGGTCACGATGGAGTCATTGACTGAAAAACCGACGATCGTCAGAAGCGCGGCGATCACCGTCAAACTGATTTCCCATTGCATGATGGAAAAGATGCCGAGCGTTACGAGCACATCATGGAACACGGCGATAACCGCCGCCGCGCCGTATGTCCACTCGAAGCGAAAGGCGATGAAGGCGAGAATGCCGACAAGCGCCAGCAACGTCACCGTGATGGCTTGATTGCGCAACTGTCGTCCGGCAACAGGGCCGACGGCTTCCGTGCGTTCGATTTTGTAGGCGGCTTGCGCGTCTGCGTTCAAATCGCCCTTCGCTTCCGCGCCGAAGGAATCTAGCGCCTGCTTCACTTTCACGCGCCCCGGATCGACCTGCGCCTGTTCTTCTCCCGGCGCGCCCGCGTTGGCGGCTGGCATGGCTTGCTGCGGCAAACGAATCAGCGTTTCGTCTGCCTTGCTGAGCACGGGCTGCACCACAGCGTCTTTGACTCCGGTTTTCGCCAGCGCCGCACTGATGGCTTCCGCCGACGGCCTCTGTTTGAAGCGCGCCGTGACTTCCGTGCCGCCCTTAAAGTCAACGCCGAGGTTGAACGGATCATGCCCGGTGGCTTGGCGAATGACTGCCGAGGCTAACCCTGCGAGCATCAACAACAGCGAGATAACGATAAAGAGGCGGCGATTCGCCAGCCAATCAATGTTTACGTTTTTGAAAAATTGAACCATGATAATTAAGTGGTCAGTGGTCAGTGATCGGTGGTCAGTTCTCGTTCCTTGCTTTCCAACTGAAAACTGCCCACTGACCACTGCCAACTATTAAATACTGAGTGATTCGACGCGCTGGCCTTTTTGATTCAAGTGCCAGATAAAAATTGTGCGCGACACATAAACGGCGCTAAAAAGATTGACCAGCAGGCCGAGGATAATCGTGACGGCGAAACCGCGAATCGGGCCTGTGCCGAAAACGAAAAGAAAGAGCGATGAAACGATGGTCGTGACGTGCGTGTCGATGATTGTCACGAAGGCGCGGCTGAAGCCTTGATCGACTGCCGACGGAACCGTTTTTCCCGTGTGAAGTTCTTCGCGTATGCGCTCGAAGATAAGCACGTTCGAGTCAACCGCCATGCCGATGGTCAGGATAAGCCCGGCGATGCCCGGCAGTGTCAGCGTCGCGCCGAAGATAACGAGTCCCGCCATTGTCAGAATCATGTTCAGAAGCAGCGCGATGACGGCATTGACGCCCGATCCGCGATAGTAAAAGAGCATAAAGCCGATGACGAGCGCGAGGCCGAGGAGCGCCGAAAGAATGCCGGAGCGAATCGAATCCGCGCCGAGGCTAGGCCCCACAGTGCGTTCTTCCTGATACTCGATCTGCGCGGGCAGCGCGCCCGAACGCAAGGTCAGAGCTAAATCTTCCGCGCTTTTTTGCGTGAAGCGTCCGCTGATCTCGCCCGAATCCGTAATCTGCGATTTGATAAAAGCGATGGACTTCACTTCGTTGTTCAAAACGACGCCCATGTATTCGTTGACGTTTGCGCCCGTCCACGCGCCGAACTTTTCCGCGCCCGTCGGCTTCAATTGAAACGCAATCTGGTAATCGTTCGCTCCGCCGCCTGCGCGTCCATTGACAGCCTGCGCGCTTCGCAGATCACTGCCGCCCACAATCGGCGGCTGCTCGATGACGACCCAGCGCTTCGGCTTGTTTTTGTCTTGATCCGTGCTATTGGCATCGGCGGCGGTTGGCTCGTCGCGGTCTGCGTAAGCCAACGCAATACGATTCGGGCTGTTTCCTGCCGCAGCCTTTGCTTCTTCTTCTGTCGCGTAGGTTTGCGCGGGCGACGGACTCGACGGGCTGACAACGTGAACAAGGTCTAAGCGCGATGCCGTGACAAGCAGTTTCTTGACGCGTTCAGGGTCTTGAATGCCGGGCATCTGAAGAAGTATCTGGTGATCGTTCGGATTGCCGTGCGTCTGCAAGGTCGGCTCCGTCACGCCGAACGCGTTGATGCGACTCTCGATAATCTTCAAGTCCTGATCGACGGCTTGTTGCCCGAGCAAGCGCTGTGCGGCAGTCGTCAACGTCCAAGTAATCGTGTTGCCCGAAGTCGAAGCAGTCCAATCGCGCAGATCGATTTTCTTTTGCACGGCGTCGCGCAAGTCGTCCATCTTCGTGCCGTCATTTGCTTCGAGCACGACGCGGTAAGCGTTATTGGAAATATCGGAGTGCGCGGTTTTAACGTTGATGCCTGCGGTTTTGGCGGCATCACTCGCGGCGAGCGCGTTATTGTCCGCGATGCCCTTCAGATATTCTTCGGTCTTGACGCGCATCACGAGATGCGAACCGCCCTTGAGGTCTAGGCCGAGATGAATGTTGTTGGCGAGCGTTTCCTTGAAGCCGCCGCGAAAATAGTTGCGCGCGGCTTCACTCGTGCGCGGCCCGATGACAACATAGAGACCGAGAATCGTCACGATGGCGATAACAAGAAAGCGTTGCAGCAGATTCGTTTTCTTCATAACAAAATAATCGAAGGTTTATATCGAAAAGCTTTTTAAGTGCTGTGTAATTTCAGTTCTTAGATTTAATAAATTGCCACTAGCTTCAGCTAGTGGATAAAGTTTCCAACAGAGTAACCGGCTTTAGCCGAAAGATTTGGCTAAAGCCAATCTCCTTACTGGTAACCCTCCAGCTAAAGCTGGAGGCAATTTATTAAATCCAAAAGCTTTCATTACAGAGTATTACGCATGTCCGCGCCGCAATTCCCTTGTCTGCGCTACTGTTTTGCGTCTTCGGCCTGAAGCCCTGCAACGGATGCGCGCGTGATTTCGACAATGGATTTGTCGGCGCTGCGGATTAAGAGGCTCGTGTCGCGCACGCTCGTGACAGTGCCGATGATGCCGCCTGTGGTCACGATGCGGTCACCCGCCTTTAATTGCGCGGCCATTTCCTGCAATTCGCGCTGGCGCTTTTTCTGCGGCGCGAGAATCAGAAAATAAAAAACGGCGACGATCATTAGCGGCAGCAATAAACCGCTGAACTGACCGATGCCGCCTTGTAAAAGTAAGAGAAGAATTGCCATGTAAATTTGAAGTTGGAAACAGAAGATCGAATTTTCGCAAATTCCATCGCGCAAGCTACTCGACGCCGGACTTTATCCGTTCGAGAAACTCCGCGTGAAACCGCAGGAAATTGCCAGACCGGATAGCTTGCCTTACGCGCCGCATCGTGTCAAGGAAGAAGAAGAGATTGTGATGCGTCAATAAAACCGCTGCCAGCATCTCTCCCGTGACATACAAATGGCGCAAAAAAGCGCGCGTATGGCGGCGGCACACACTGCATTCGCACTGCTCGTCGAGCGGCCGAGTATCCCTCGTCCAGCGCGCATTCTTAATCGTCAAACGCCCGCGCGAAGTCCACGCCAAGCCCGTTCGCCCGCTACGCGTCGGCAGCACGCAATCGAACATGTCTATGCCGCGCGCGACACTTTCCAGCAAATCTTCCGGCGTGCCGACGCCCATCAAATAGCGCGGGCGATTCGTCGGCAAGAGCGGCGCGAGATGCTCCAACGTGTCGTACATCACGCGCTTTTCTTCGCCGACGCTCAAGCCGCCAATCGCATAACCGTCAAACCCGATTTCGACTGTGCGCGCAAAGCTTTCCCGACGCAAATCGAGATAAGTCGCGCCCTGCACGATGCCGAACAAAGCCTGCTCACCGTTCAATTCATCGCTCAACGTATTGTTCAATTCACTACCGCCGTCTTGCGTTGTCAAAGAAGCATGAGAAGCAACGCGTCCCGCATCCATTTCGTCGCGCTGCAAGTCATCGAAACGAGCGCGCGAACGCCTCGCCCAACGCGCCGTGAGTTCGAGGCTACGCAGTGCTTCATCGTGCGTCGCCTTGCCCGGCGCGCATTCGTCGAAGACCATCACGATCTCCGAGCCGAGCGCCGATTGAATCTCCATCGAAACTTCCGGCGACATGAAATGCTTGCTTCCGTTTACATGCGAGCGAAACTCGACGCCGTCTTCCGCGATGCGCCTGAGCGCGCCCAAGCTCCACACTTGAAAGCCGCCCGAATCTGTCAGCAGAGAGCGTTGCCAGCTTATAAATTTATGCAGCCCGCCGCACGCGCGAATCGTTTCTGCGCCCGGACGAAGCATCAAGTGATACGTGTTGCCAAGAATAATTCTCGCATCTAATTCGTCAGCTTCGAGTTCGTCGAAGCGCGTGCCTTTGACCGTGCCGAGCGTGCCGACGGGCATAAAAACGGGAGTTTCGATTGTGGCGCGGCGCGTCTGCAAAATTCCTGCGCGCGCTTCATTTTCCTGCGCCAGCACTTGCCAGCGAATCGGCGGTTTGCTCATTGGAGTTAAAAATAGAATTGAAAGGATTGAACTACTTTTGATCTGGCGCGTTGATAAAGGGCATCAGCTCTTGTCTAGGCTCGACGTCTTGGCTGATGATCGGCAGGCGCACGATAAAGGTTGCGCCGTGGCCGTCGCTTTTGGCTTCAACTTCGCCGCCGTGCGCTTCCGTTAATTCCTTGACGAGCGCGAGGCCGATGCCCAGCCCGCCGTGCCGTCTTGTCGAAGAGCCGTCGGCCTGCCGGAAACGATCCCACACGTAAGGCAAAAATTCCTGCGTGATGCCTTCGCCCGTGTCTTCGATTTCAACGACGATCCAGCCCGGCAAACGATCAACGCTTTTTTCCTCACGAAAGACTTTTGCGGCGTTGAGCAGGCGCGAGCGCACCGTAATAAAACCCTCTTCAGGCGTAAACTTAATCGCGTTGGTCAATAAGTTCCAGAAAATCTGCTGCATACGATGCGCGTCCACATAAGCGGCGGGCAGATTCCGGTCAAGCTCCAGATTGAGTTTTTGGCGGCGCGCGATGGCCGCCTGACGCACGACCTGCACGGCTTCCAGCACGGCGATGTTGACATCGAAGGGCGCGCATTCGAGACGCAGGCCGCGTCTTTGTATGCGCGACAAATCGAGCAAATCGCTGATTAACTGCGTCAGCGAATCGCCGGAACTGCGTATGACGTTGACGCCGTCCGTGAACTCTTCATCCATATTGTAGAGTTCGTGTTCGGCAAGGAGTTCCGCCCAACCTTTGATAGCCGTTAAAGGCGTGCGCAGTTCGTGCGAAAGCGTTGCGAGAAATTCGTCCTTGAGCCGGTTGGCCTCGCGCAGTTCAGAGATTAAGCGCGCGTTTTCGAGCGTCGAGCCGACCTGCGTCGCAACCGCCGTCAAAAGGTCTATGTCGTCTTCGCCCCAGTGCCGCACGCGCCGCGTTTGATGAGCGATGAGCGCGCCCGTGACGCGGCCTTGGTGCATAATCGGCACGGCGGCGAGGCTTTTCACAGTGGTTTTTTCAATTATGTCTTCGATGCCCTGCGCGATTTCGTGCGCGGCAATGTCGGCGGCGACAAGCGGCTGGCGATGATCCTTGATCCATTGCGGAACGGGCGAGCGCTCGCGTATGTCCGTATCGCTGCTGATCGGCGCAACGCCCTGCCTGCACCACTCGCCGCGAAAATCTATCCAGTGGCTTTGCGCGAACATCACGGCGAGGCAGCGATCCAGATCGAGGACTTCGCCGACGCGCCCGACGACAATCTCGACGGCGCGTTTTGAATCGTTGGCCTGCTGCAAGGAAATCAGCAAGCGATTGACGACTGCCTCGCGCTCGGCCTGCGCTTGAATCGTGCTGAAGAGGCGCGTGTTGGCGATGGTTTCGGCAACCTGCGCCGCGAAGATTTCCAGCAGCTGCGTGTCGCGCCAGCGAAACCCGCCGGGACGATTGGCGACATAGATAAAGCCTATGACTTCGCGCTTGATGCGCATCGGCACGCTCAGGGCGCTGCGCACGTCGTAGCGCTCTATGAAGTCCCGATTGAAGCGCGCGTCCTGTGCGGGATCGTTTGAAAAGAAAGGCTCGCCCAGTTTGTAAACGTCCGCGCTTGCGCCGCTCCCGTTGAGCAGAAAACTAAAATCGCGTATCGCTTCGGGCGTCGTGTTGTAGCCGGGAGCTTCGGCGCGCACAAGGTTGCGGCGGCGATCATACGTCGCAATCAAACAGCTTTCGCCGCCGACGAGTTCGGCGATGGCGCGCGTCAATCGCCCGTAGAGTTCCGAAGTGTCCGTCAGCGTCGAAAAGGAGCGCGAGATTTGATAGAGGCCTTCGAGTTCGGCGTTGCGGCGGCGGCTCGCTTCGTAAAGCCGCGAGTTGGTGAGCGCAACGGAAACCTCGCGCGCCACTGTGCCGAGCAGAAGCGCATCGTCCGTCGTCCATGCGCGCGCGCCAGAGCAATCGTGAAGGCTAATCAGGCCTTTGCGCACGCCGCTTGTAGTAACGGGCGCGACCAGCAAAGAGCGCGCGCCGAGCCGTTCGTACAATCCGATCAATTCATCTTTGTCGGCGCGCAATTCTGCAATATCGTTGACGGCAACGGGCGCATCTCCGGCGAGCACCCGTTGCGCAAAAGCACTTGCACGTAGCGGCAAACTATGGCCGCGCAACGAGGCGACGTCGCGCCGCGACAGATATTCGTAATTAACGAGCGCGTATTCATCTTCGTTTTCGATAAGCGCGATGTGGCAGCAATCAGCCGCGAGCGCGCCGCCGAGCGCATCGACTGTTTCCTGCAATACGGACGCGGGATCAAGGGAACTGGCAAGCTGGCGTCCGATGCGCCCGGCTAATTCTTCGCGGCGCGCGGCGGCTTCCATTTCTTGCGAGCGGCGTTCGGATTGTTCGAGCAGCAGAACCTTTTCGATGGCGAGCGCAAACGGCGGGGCGAGACGTTCGAGCGCGAGCAGATGTTTGCGCCCGTAAGCGTTCGGCGTGCGGCTCGTCAGATTGAGACTGCCGAGCGCGCCGCTAATCGAAAAAAGCGGGCAGCACACAGTCGAGTGAAAAGCTTCGCGCTGTAAATCCCGATAGACGTTGAAACGCTTTTCCTCATCGAGTTCGGGAATCACGATCATGCGCTGCTCGCGCAGGGCGAGTTCCGTCACGGAGCCGCGCATCGCGCCCATCGCGCCGACGTTGAGCGATCCGGCGTTCGTCCCCGACATCGCAAAGACGCGCAAGGATTCACCGTTTTCTTCGCGCACGGCAATCGACGCGCGATCAAAAGGAATCAGCGCGCCCATTTGCTTGCTCGCCAACTCGAAGACTTCGCCAATCGTGCGGCTGCTGTTGACGGCGGCGACAATGCGATTGACGACTTCGAGCTGCTCCGTCGCTTCGCGTAAATAATCGAAAAGCGCATCCATCTCCGCGCTCGTCACGACGCCTGCGCCGCCGCTGCTCTTCTGCTCCGACAATTCTCCGTTTCGATTTTCCAAACGCCGCACAAGACACAGCGTCGCCGGATTGTTTTCCCAACGGCAAGAACTGCGCTCTATTCGCACGCGCAAGGCGTGTTCGCCGTTGACGAGCAGCGTGGCGGGCGCGTCGCTTCCGACGGCAGCAATCGTGTCCGCATCAAAAATTAAAAACTGCGCGGCGTCCATCCCGCAAAGCTGCGCGCACGAACGCACAACGAGCGCGGCGAACGCTTCGTTGCACGCCAGCACGCGCGCCCCGCCCGCGTCCAGCACAATGGCCGGATCAGATATTCGACGGAACAGCGCTGCGAAATCCGTGTCGGGAATTTGCATAAAATGAAAAATCTGAAGAGTGAGATGTCAGAAGAATGAGATGTCAGATGTTGGTTAGAAATCTGAAACCAGCATCCAGCATCTGAAATCTAATTTCTACTTTTTGCTTTTGCCTTTGCGCCGTTCGATGAGGCGCAGGGGCGTGGCGAAGAAATCGAATTCTTCGCGCAGTTGATTGTACAGATAGCGTTCGTAGGAAAAATGCAGTTCGCCTTTGCCGCCCGATGTGAAGACGACGAACTTCGGCGGGCGCACGCCGACCTGCGTCATGTATTGTATGTGAAGGCGCGAGAAGCCGCCCTTGACCGGCGCGGGCGCGTTGCCGCCGCGCGGCTGCGAAACGGCGTCCTCGAAAAATTGATTCAACTGCGCGGTTGGAATGCGGCGATTGCGCGCTTCGTTCGCCTGCACGACAAGCGGCAGAATTCGTTCGACGCGCTGCCCGCTCAAAGCAGACATCGTCACGACCGGCGCCCAATCGAGAAACTTCATTTTGTCGCGCAGAGTCCGCTCGAAGGCGAAGGGCGTCCCCGTCTCCTTGTTTTCAATCGCGTCCCATTTGTTGACGAGCAAAATAATCGAACAGCCCGCGTCGTGCGCGTAGCCAGCGATATGCGCATCGAGCGCCGTCACGCCTTCAATGGCATCTATCACGACAAGGGCAACGTCCGCCTGTTCGAGCGCGCGCCGAGCCATCAGGACAGATAGCTTCTCCGTCATCTCCTCGGTCTTGCCTTTGCGACGAATGCCCGCCGTGTCGATGATACGAAAAGTGTGCGATGAAGTTTCCAGCAAGCTATCGACGGCGTCGCGCGTCGTGCCTGCGACGGGCGAAACGATCACGCGTTCTTCGCCGAGTAGTTTATTAAGCAGAGACGATTTGCCGACGTTCGGGCGTCCGACAATCGCAAGGCGTATCTCCCTCGATTTCACAGCGACGGCGTCCGGGTTCTCTTCCGCCGCCTCGTCGAATCCTTCGACAAGGGATTCGAGCAGATCGCCGATGCCGTCGCCGTGTTCCGCCGAAACGGGAACGACCTCCGCGAAGCCGAAGCGGTGAAATTCGCCTGCGTCGGCTTCGAGCCGTCCGGCGTCCGCCTTGTTCGCCGCGACCAGCACGCGCTTGCCCGTCGCGCGCAAAAGCCGCGCCAATTCTTCATCGAGCGGAGTAATGCCGCGCCGCACGTCCACCACCCACACGAGCGCGCTGGCATCGTTGATAGCGGCTTCCGCTTGCTTCAAAATGTTGGCGGGAATAATCGCATCGTCGTCCGGCACGATGCCGCCCGTATCGACAATCGAGAAGCGGCGTCCGTACCACTCAGCTTCGCCGTAGATGCGGTCACGCGTAATGCCCGGCTCATTGCCGACGATGGAGCGGCGCGTTCCCGTCAAACGATTAAAGAGCGTTGACTTCCCTACGTTCGGACGCCCGACGATAGCCACGAGCGGCAACGACACCACAGCGCGCGGTTCGGCATTCGCTTCATTGTCCGCACCGGTTTGTTCTTCGGTTGCTGCGTCAGGCGAAGTTTCCTGCGTGGTCGCGTCGGATTCCGGCAGAGTCGTAATAGTAGATTTCATAGAATATTATATGTGTCTGAAAATTTCAGTGAGCGAGGCGCGCATCGAGACCAACGCTAAAATAAAGTGCATGTGAAGTGTAACGCCTCATGCGAATCGCCCGCAAGCGGCTTTCCTTGCGCAAGCGAATTTATGGCGGACGAAACTCTCAACGCGCGACCTTTCGTTTTAATTGTTGTTCGCTTAAAATCCATCGCCGCCGGTTAATCTCAACCGCAGCCGGATTCCAGACACGCATTGAAGCATTGATATTTTTAACGCGGGAAACCTCACACTTATGCACTGGCCTAACTTCGATTTGCGCAAATGGCGACACTCGGCAGTCGAGCAGTCAGCGAACGATTCGCCGCACGCCGAAAAGCACATTGGAACGATTGAGACAAAAGCCGCGACGCCGCTCGCCCCGCATCTCGCGTTAGGCAGGCGCGGCGAAGAACTCGCAGCGGCGTATCTGGAACAACACGGCTACATCCTAACCGCCGCCAACGTCATGCTGCCCGTCGGACGCTCCCTGCGCAATCAATTAATTTACGCGGAGATAGACATCGTCGCATACGAAGCCGGAACGCTTTGCTTCGTCGAAGTAAAAACACGCGCTTCGGATTGGTACGCCGCGCCGGAAACAAACGTGGACTTGCGCAAGCAGCGCCAGATTTCCCGCGCCGCCCGCGTTTACCGCCGCACCTTCGGCCTACTCAAAGACCGCTACCGCTACGACGTGATGAGCGTCGTTTTACCGCACGCTAGCGAAGAGGACGCGACTGCCGCGCCGAACCCGCGCATGAAGCTGCTGCGCAATTATTGGACGGATGAAAAGTTTCGCAAGCGGCGTTGGGCAAGCGGGGCTTATGATGACTAGCAAGCGCGTTTTCATGCGTAAAAGCGCTTGTTAGGCGCGGGTATCTTGACAAGCGGCGTCGAATCTGTAAAATCTCTTTTTCCGAATACGCGGGAGTAACTCAGTGGTAGAGTGCGACCTTGCCAAGGTCGAAGTCGCGAGTTCAAATCTCGTCTCCCGCTCTCATCTAAAGTAGGCAGGCGGAAGGATGAAAGATGAATAACATCGTCTTCTCTTCCGCCTTTCGCCTTCCTACTTCCTATTTTCGCGCGGCGGTGTAGCCAAGTGGTAAGGCAGAGGTCTGCAAAACCTTTATTCATCGGTTCGATTCCGATCACCGCCTCCATTCTGTTCAATAACCTACAAGCTCTCTGCGAATGGTCATCCAAACGCGCGAAAGAAGCGGGCTTTGCTTGCGCCGTGCCGATGCTCCGTGCTGAACAAGTACGCTGTGATCTTCTTGCGCTCAATCACAGCAAGATGAGCGTTTGGCAGCGTCATCTTTCGGTTCCTTCGACAAGCGCGATTTCTTCTGCGGTCAATTCGTAGAGCTTCATACACGAGCGCGTCAATTTGACGGTCAAGCGCGGCGCGATTAATTAAATGGCCGTGAGAGTTAATTCTTGAATTGAGCGGAAGTGTTTGACGTTAAAGGTCAGCAATGGCAAATTTTCTTCGATGCATGTCGCAGCGATGAGAGAATCGGCAAGGAGCAAGCCGTGTGCGCGCGCGTGTAAGTCCTGACAAGTTCAATCGCTTTGCTTGAGGCTTCGGGTGTCAGTGATCGAAGCGTGAAGCGCGCGAGATAGGCTTCGATGTCGCACATTTGTTGAGTGTTCTGCGCGCCTTGTAGTAGTTCGAGATAAACGATGGTGTTAATCGCGGCATCGGCGGCAAGCGCGTCAACCTTCGCTTTGAGTGCGGCATCGCCTCTGAAAATACGAATGAAGACATCCGTGTCAATCATCAACGTTGCCACGATTCGCGTCTCCAGCGGTTAGCGATGTCGCCGCTTGTTTCCGCATCATCAAAGCGATTACGCCACATGCCGAGTACGCGGTCAGCGTCCGTCACGTCGGCGGTTTCGCCATCCATCGGCGATTGTGCTTGCGGGTCGGCGATGTCGCCACGCTTTTCGCGGTTGACGACGGCGGCAAGTTCGTCGAGCAACGCTTGTTGTTCTGCCAAAGGCAAGGCGCGAATCGTATTAAGTAAATCTTCTCGCACATTCATAATTTTATTGCTCCTTTGCTATCGTGATTTTAGCACGTCGTTAGCGGGCTTCGACAAGCGCGATTTCTTCGGGCGTGAGTTCGTAAAGCTCATACACGAGCGCATCAATCTGGCGGTCAAGCGCGGCGCATTTGTTCGTGTAAAAGTCCTTCGTCTTTACGGGAGCGCGCGAGTTGAAGTGGATAGCCGGGCTTATGCTTTCTTGAAATCGCTTTCGTTTAATCCCGCCTGCCGCAAGATGCTACGGAGCGTTCCGACAGCTATTTCCTTGTGTTTTGGAACGGTTGCCGTGCGCGTTCCCTCGCCGGTAATCTTTGCAAATTTCACATGGCTACCGCTTTGGCTCGCTTCCGCAAAGCCAAGAGCTTCCAGCTTGCGTTTGACCATGCGGTAAGGCAGAGGCTTCACGCTGCAACCTCAACCTCGACTGTGCGGACATGCGGCGCAACGGTGGCAACGGGCGCGGTGAAATGAAGTTCTAAGGCATCGCGCAGATTATTCAGAGCGGCTTCTTCCGACTCGCCTTGCGAAGCGACATCCACCTCGATGCACTGTGCGATAAACCAGCGGCCTTCCTGAGACACGCTCGCGGTAAAGTTTCGTTTCATGATTGCTTTATCCTTTCCTTCAGCGAATAGATTTCAAGGCGTAGCGGCGCGGATTTCAACGCAACGCAATTATAGCAAACGCCGTGTTAATCATTTTCGACAAGCGCGATTTCTTCCGCGGTCAATTCGTAAAGCTCATAAACGAGCGCGTCAATTTGACGGTCGAGCGCCGCGCAGTTGTTCGTGTAAAAGTCTTTGTCACGATCTGTGCGCGTGTTTATTCGCTACTGCTTGACGGAAAGAAGCGTTGAAGGAAATCGGGTGGCGCGTGAACGGGCAGTGTGGCGAAGCGATAATCTATCGTGTTGCGCGTGATGATGGCGTCTAATCCGGCGAGTTCGGCGGCGGCGTGTTGCGTTGCATCCTCAAAATCTTTGAAAGCCAGCGTCAAAGCGTGCCGTAACACTTGCGCGTCAGTGGGACAGATGAATACGCCTTGTGTGAGCTTGGCAACGGCTTGTTGCGCTGCCTCGCGTCCTTTGATTTTCCGTGTAATGTAAAATACGTTGATCGTCGTGATGGGTGCGAGATAAACGTCCAGTTGATTTTGCTGATGCAGTTCCCAAAGCATTGCCGCTTCGCCGACGAAGGGTTGACGTTCGAGAATCAAATCCAACACTACGTCGGTATCGAGCAGCACGCGCATCAAGAATACTTCTCCAGTAAGTATTGCGTGTAGCCTTCGCGGATTTCTTCATCCAGCGGCGGCTGTCCCGCCGGTTTAGCGATGCCGCGAATCTCGCTGACGGGTACGGGCACGCGGGCAGGATTCGTTTGTTGACGGACGTTCTCGGTCAACGCTGCCAGCAACTTGCGTTGTTCGATTAAAGGCAATGTGCGAATTACCGCGAGTAAATCTTCAGTTGCGCTCATCGTTGATTCACCTCCGCGCCGATTATAACACCACTCACGCGCCCGTTCCGATGAGCGCGATTTCTGCGGGCGTGAGTTCGTAGAGCTTCATACACGAGCGCATCAATCTGGCGGTCAAGCGCGTGGCACTTATTAGCGTCTATTGTTTGTGCGGCGCAACAGCGAGAGCGGCGGCGGCTTCGGGCGGGATTTGGATGTGGACAAAATGCTTCGCCGGGTAGAGATAATCTTCGCCTGTTTCATCAATCACACGGATGTAATTGCGGGCGGCAGCGCGTTCATCCGGCAGCACGGCATAAACTTTTCGCGCTTCGAGCGATTCGGGATAGCCGCCATTGTCAAGACACAGCACAAACGAACTTGAAGTTTGATTGTCAGCCATAATTTTAATCAAGATACTCTTTGATTTTCAGCTTTTTGCGCCCGACGCCGTGCGCTTCATACCAATGAAGTTCGACGCGACTGATTGTACCATCTTCAAAGCGAACCGAAGCAATACCTTTTAGCTTGCGCCAACGTCCCACACCAAACGCCTTACGCAGACGTTCAATCTCACGGATGCGGTTGCCGACAGCAATTATTTCAATGTTCTCAATTCTGCCAATGATTTCAAAATCTTCATCCATGGACAATTCTCGACGCCTCACGCGCCCGTTTCGATGAGCGCGATTTCTGCGGGCGTGAGTTCGTAGAGTTCATACACGAGCGCATCAATCTGACGGTCAAGCGCCGCGCATTTGTTTGTGTAAAAGTCTTTGTCACGATCTGTGCGCGCGGATTGAAGTTGAAGCTTTGCGGCGAGCATTCCTTCGACAAGCGATACCATCTTGTCATGCCGCGCGCGGTCTGCTTTGTCTGTGAAGTTGATGGTGCGAATTGGTAGTTGCGATAAGAATTGACGATTAGCCGAGAGCCAACCGCCGCGAAACGGTGCGCTTACTGATGGAAAGTACCAACGCAAGAGTTTTGAGTTAAGTAGCGCGAGAAAATATTTGAATCCTTGCTCTTGGAAATCTTGCTTTAGTGTTATGCCGCCAACATCTACGTTATCTAAAAAGTGTTTTCCTGTTTCGTCGTAAGCCGCAAATAAAGATTCTACTAGACGGGGAACGCATAGCTTTTCATGTGCTTGCTTTCTCATGTTTTTCAAATAAATGTAGCCATGCCATTGCGCTCCTTTCATCTTGCCTTTTTCTCTGCTTTCAAGTTGTTTCTTGTTTTCAGATAAATAAGCTGCCGTTTGCGGAGATGTCGTTGCAAGCGTTTTGAAATCAACTAACTTCACCTTTTCATCCGTGACTTCATAAGGGAAAAGTATGTATTGGCGTTCGGGCAAGTCGGCATATCGTTTTACATCCGTCCCGCTAACCACAGGAAACAGAAAGCGCTTTTCAAATGTCCATTCAACGCCAAGCGATTTGGAGAATAAGCGCAATAAATCTTCACTCTCCTCGACAAGGTTCATAATGAAAACATCGTCTGCGCTTGTCTGAAGCCCAACAAAAATATCAGCAACATCACTTAACTTCATCGGCATCGCATTCAACTTCTCAAACAAGCCTGCGCCTTTGCCAATAGTAAAATTCCATTCGCTCGCCGTGATGTTGGCGGTTGCAATCACGCCTTCGTCGCCCGCGTTCGTTTCCTGCCACGCGATTAAATCTTTCGCGCGCACAAGCCGCATTTCTTCACGCGCTGCTTTATCGGCAAACAGCAGGCAAGTGTAAGTCGTCGCGCCTTTGAAAACCTGCGAGTCTCCGAAGTGAACGACGTGCGACAAGTGTTTGCCTTCCGACAATACCTTGCGAACGGGCGCGCCATACTGCGCGTTGAAAAACTTGTGCGGCACGATATAACCAAGCCGCCCGCGTTCGCTTAAAAGCCGCAAAGCGCGTTCGATGAACACAACGTAAATGTCATAGTTGCCTTTGCTTGCCGCGATATAGTTCTGCTTCAAATAACTCACCGTGCGCGGCGTTGTTTCTTGCAAAGTCTGAATACGAATGTAAGGCGGATTGCCGACAATCGCATCAAAGCCGCCGCCCTTCATCACTTCGGGGAACGCCTGCGTAAAATCCATCGGATTAAGTTTGCGTTCTTCCACAGGCTCGAATAAATGCCCGTCGAGAATGTCATAGCCGACAAGCGAATTGCCGCATTTGATATTGTCGTTCAAGTTCGGCAGAAGCGCATGTTTGAGCGTCATTTGCTGGCGCGCCGTCGCCGTCGTTTCGTCTTCCAACAGTTTCAGAAACAAAGAGAGTTGCGCGACTTCGACGGCCTGCGCGTCAATGTCCACGCCGTAAATGTTTTTCAAGAGTATCTCGCGCTTTTGCACTAACGAGAGCGCGAGGCTGCCGTCTTCGCGTTCAACGCAACCGGCCTTCAACGCTTCCGCGCGCGTCCGTTTCGTCCGGTTGTAATAGCCCGTGTGATAGCGCAACAGTTCGTCGTACACGCCGAGCAGAAACGAACCCGAACCGCACGCGATGTCTGCAAAGCGCATCAACGCAATGTCCGCCGGACTCTTGCCCGCAATCTGTTTGCCGATAGTCTCGCGCACGATATAGCGAACGATGTATTCCGGCGTGTAATAAACGCCGCCCGCCTTACGCACTTCCGGCTTTTCAACGACCTTCGCGCGCTTGTCCGTCGTCTCGATAACCTTCCCTAAGAAGCGTTCGTAAATGCTGCCGAGAATGTGAACGGGCAACGCGTTGAAATCATAAGGCGAGTTAGTATGCGACAAACGCTCGCGCACGCTTGCAAACACGCGCTCCTCGACGACGAACGACGGATCGTCAATAATCTGGTGATGCTTAAAGATGATGCCGTTATAAATGCGGTCAAGGCGTTGCGACTCGCTCACGAAATCAGCCCACGCCGTGCCGCGCTCGCCCAAACGTTCAACGATTATTTCCGGCTCGATCAACTTGTCTTCCAGAAAACGCATGAACACAAGGCGATCAAGCGTGCGCTGCGTCGCTTCCGTTAAATCTTCGCCGTCGAGTTGCGGATTCTTGTTTTTGAAGGCGCGCGCCAATTCGTCGCGCAGTTCATCCAACTCCGCCAGAAAATCTTCGTCAACAGATTTATAGCTGCCGCCGAAAAGCCCGCGCTGCTTCGCCTTGCCCGTCGGCTTCGGCAACGTCTTCGCGTAATCTTCGAGTGCGCCACCTATGACAGCTTCACGCGAAAACAGATAGTAAATCTCTTTGAACTTTTCCGCGTCGGCATAATCCGTATAGTGAAACTTCTTTACGGCGCGATTGAGTGCCGTTGCCACATCCGGCTTATAACGGCAATCGAGCACGCGGAATTGCTCGAAGTCCGTGAGAATCGAAAGCGGCGTCTGCGCGTTCCAACCGTAGCGTATGGTCTGGAAATAATCGTCCGCGTTGTCTATGTTGCGGCTCGGCTTTTTCGCTTCGACGAAGAAACGCACATCACGAAAGTTTGCGGCGAGAAAAGCATAGTCCGCCTTCTTTATCCGGCCTTTAACATCAACATTCTTTTCCGCTTTTACATCCTGCTCGTAAGGATTGGTTTGATGTTCATGGTAAACATCCCAACCGAGCGCGATCCAGAACTTATCTATAAAGTCCTTCCGCACGCTGTCCTCCTTATAGTCAGCGGCGAGATAAGCCTTTTCGTGTTTCTGAAAGTCCGCGACAAGTTTGCCGACACGCTCGAAAGCCGTCTCGAAGTTTTGTTCTATCATGTGAGAATTGCTGCAACTTTACAGGGAAAATATGGCGTAGCTTCGATTGCAAAATATAACACAGAGAAACACTACCGCAACCGGCTCACGTTCGACTTATTCGCAACATGCTTCCTTTCGCTTGTGTTGTAAAATTAGGAAATCGTAAAAGCATCTTTTTATTGCTATAATCAGGCTATGAGTTCAAGCCCTGAAGATAAAATTTTAGGTTTGCCGCGCCGACCTCGAACCGGGGACACTTCCGGTGGCGCGATTCTTGGAGCACTCGTCGGCGGCTTTCTCACGGGAGGTTTGGGCGGCGCACTCCTCGGCGGCGTTGCCGGAAATACTCTTGCTAATCAACGTCAACCGTTGGAAACGGCAGTCCGCCAATACTTCGCCCAAAAGGGCATGGAAGTAATTTTCTTTCATCGCGCGCCTCGCGCCGTTAAAGTCACATTCCGCTACGGCACTAATGCTTACTGGACGATTGAGAGCGTGATGCCCGATGAATTGAAACTTCCGCACGAAGACGTTGAGGATTGGCTCTATGGCAATCTAGTCAAGAAAGAATTGCCGAAAGCAGCCCGCCGGATAAAGGCTTTTACAGCCCGATGAACCTCCGCGAAGCAATCGAGCAGTTAGGGCAAGTCGTCGAAGATATTAAACAAGCAGTCGTTGTTGACGATAAAACGCCGCTCAAAAACGCTTTGGCTTTACGTGATGAATCCGTCTTGATTGATCGCGGCGAAAGCGAATTCGACATGATTATTTTTGGTGATCTTAATCGCTTCAAAACACTGAACGACGCACACGGACACGATGCCGGAGATGTCGCCATCAGAGTCGTCGGCGAAAGAATAAGCCAGACTATTATCGAGAGATGGAAAGCAAAAGCCTTCCGGCAAAGCGGCGATGAATTTGTCATTTTGCTAAGACGAGATTTGATTAAAAGATTCCTGCAAGAAACTTCAGCCTTCGCGGAAATCCTTTTTACTCACCGCGAAGAATCGCTGAAGACAGCAATGAGTTTCGGCTATGCGGTCAGCGACGGGAAAACCAATTTCAACGATTTACTGAAACGCGCTGAAGTTGCCTGCCAGAGCGCAAAAAATCAAGGCGACGGTATTTGCATCAAGTGGTCAAAAGCAATTGAGCGAAACGCGCTTATTTCTTTTCGTGAACGCTGCCAAAAATTGCGGGGCAACGATAAATTGCGATGTTCCTCAACAGAACGCTCCGGCGAAGCTAAAACGCTGTCCATGTTGTGATGAGCCGCTCACCCAGCTCGCCGAAAAGGAAACGCGCAAAGCCAAACGCCGACGAAACAAATAGCAGCAACTCACGCGAATAGATATTTGCCCTTCGCATCATGTAGAATAACTTTCGTCTCCAACATCCTTTTACCTAAAACTTTTTCGGGAGCATGAACCAAATGAAGCTAACGATTCTTGTGCTGCTCGCGCTGTTGTGCGTGCCTGTCATCGGATTGGCGCAACAAAAGCCGGAGCGAAAACTTTTTCCATACAAATATACGATTGACGATTTGCCGAACGGTTTACGGCTCATCACAGTGCCGACTGATTACCCGAATCTTATTGCCACCTACATCGTCGTTTCGACGGGTTCGCGCAACGAGATCGAGCAAGGCAAAAGCGGCTACGCGCATCTCTTTGAGCACTTGATGTTTCGCGGCAGCCAAAATTATTCCGCCGCGCAGCGCGACGAAATCCTGAAGCGCGCCGGAGCATCCTCTAACGCCTACACGACGGATGACCGCACCGTGTATCACGAAGTTTTCTCGAAGGAGGATTTGGACAAAGTGATGCAGCTCGAAGCGGATCGTTTCCAGCGTCTCAAATATCCCGTCGCAGGCTATAAAACGGAAACGCGTGCGGTGCTCGGCGAGTACAATAAAAACAGCGCCAACCCCGCACAGAAACTCTTTGAAGTGCTGCGCGAAACCGCCTACAAGCAGCACACTTATTCGCATACCACGATGGGCTACATCAAAGACATAGAGGACATGCCGAACCAGTACGATTACAGTCTCGAATTCTACAAGCGTTATTATCGCCCGGAATACGTCACCATCGTCCTCGTCGGCGATGTACAACGCAATCAGGCGTTGCCGCTCGTGCAAAAGTATTTCGGCGATTGGCAGCGCGGCAACTACGCGCCGAAGATTCCCGCAGAGCCTGCGCAGGACGCGCCACGCACGGCGAAGATAGAGTGGACATCGCCGACTTTGCCTTACGTCGCCGTCGCCTTTCGCAGCCCTGCTTATTCCGATGTGAGCAAGGACAAGGCCGCCCTCGATCTGCTTGCGCCCATTGCCTTCGGCGAAAATTCCGATTTGTACCAGCGCCTAGTCTTAAAGGAACAAAAGGTCGATGCCTTCGATGTCTCCTTTTCCAATCGCGCAGACCCGGAACTATTCACGATCCTAGCGCGCGTCAAGGATGCGAAGGATATTGATTACGTCCGCGAACAAATTTTAGCGACGTTCAAACGCTACACGACGGAGAGCGTGCCGCAAGCGAAACTCGATGCGACGCGCTCGCGGCTTCGTTACGGCTTCGCGCTGGCGATGGATAGCAGCGAAGGCATTGCCAGCGCGCTCGCCGAGTTCATTGCACTACGCCGCACGCCGGAGACGCTCAACAAACTCTTTGCGCTTTACGACCAAGTTACGCCCGCAGATATGCGCGCCGCCGCCGCCCGTTACTTCATAGACAACAACCGCAGCATCGTCACGCTGACCGCCAGCAACACCGGCAACGGAGGTGCGAAATAATGCGCGCAAAGAATAATCCGAT
This sequence comes from Pyrinomonadaceae bacterium, assembly GCA_051000345.1. Lineage (GTDB taxonomy): Bacteria > Acidobacteriota > Blastocatellia > Pyrinomonadales > Pyrinomonadaceae > JBHENC01. Next base: position 20,890 of record JBPCOJ010000033.1, read on the forward strand.
TATGCAAAATTTCTTCGCGGCAACGCTCGTCGCAATGCTTGCCGTCGCCATTCCCCTTCAAGCTCATGCGCACGCGCGCGCAACGAATTCTATGGCAACGAAATTATCGAGCGCTGTTTTGCAGCCGAACCGCTCGCCGCTCGTCACCTTCCGCATTTTGTTTACGACGGGCGCGGCCTTCGATCCGGCGGGCAAGGAAGGCGTCGCCGCGCTGACCGCCGCGATGATTGCCAAAGGCGGCACGCGCGCGCTTTCCTACGATCAAATCGTCGAAGCGATGTATCCGATGGCGACATCCTTCGATTCGCAAGTTGATAAGGAAATCACTGTCTTCACGGGAACGACGCACGTCGAAAACCTAGACCGGTACTACGACTTAATCCGCCAGATGCTGCTCGATCCCGGCTTTCGTCCAGAGGATTTCACGCGCTTGAAAACCGACGCGCTCAACTTTCTGAAAACTTCCCTGCGCGAAGGCAACGACGAAGAACTCGGCAAGGAAGAACTCTACAACATACTTTACGCAGGCCAGCCTTACGGTCATCACAACATCGGCACGGTCTCATCGCTCGAAAAACTGACGCTCGAAGACGTGCGCGATTTCTACAAAAAGAATTACACGCGCGCCAATTTCGTGTTGGGCTTGGCGGGCGGCTATCCGGCTTCCTTCGATCAAAAAATCGAAGCAGACTTTGCGAAGCTACCGATGGGAACGACAAGCAAAAAAAGTTTCGCTCAACCGAAAATTGCCAAAGGCACGCGCATTGAAATCATCAAACGCGAAACGCGCTCGACAGGCATTTCTCTGGGCTTCCCAATCAACGTCAAGCGCGGCGACCCGGATTACCCTGCGCTCGCCCTCGTCGCTTCATACTTAGGCCAGCACCGCTCGTCGAACAGTTATCTATACCAGCGCCTTCGAGAAGCGCGCGGATTAAACTACGGCGATTACGCTTACATAGAATATTTCCCGCGCGGCATGTTTCAATTCACGCCCGATCCGAATCTCGCGCGCTCGTCGCAGATTTTCCAAATCTGGATTCGCCCCGTCGAGCCGAAGAACGCGCACTTTGCGCTTCGCGCCGCGCTCTACGAATTCGACAAGCTCACGCGCGAAGGCATGTCAAAGGAAGCCTTTGAAGCGACGAGGGAATTTCTGTCGAAGTATTCCAACGTGCTGACGCAAACGCAGGACGCGCAGCTCGGCTATGCCCTCGACAGCCGCTATTACGGCATAAAGGATTTCAACGCCTACATGCGCGAGAGCCTCGCCAAGCTCACGCTCGAAGACGTCAACACGGCGATTCGCAAGCATCTCAAATCCGACGCGCTGCAAATCGTGATAGTCACGAAGGATGCCGAAGCCTTGCGCGACGCCATCGCAGGCAATCAGCCTTCGCCGATAATTTATAATTCGCCGAAGCCGAAGGAAATCACCGACGAAGACAAAGTAATCGAAGCGTTCAAGATCAACGTCAAGCCCGAAGACGTGACGATTGTTCCCGTCGAAAAAGTTTTTCAATAACACATAAAATGTAGGGGCAGCGGCTTGTCCCTGCCCGCGTGTTAAATACAATCAAGACGGGCAAGGACAAGCCGCTGCCCCTACAAAATAAAAGGCCGGTTACATCACAAGTAACCGGCCTTATCTTTTGTCACTGTGTTTTTTAGCTGAAGCTGCGGCGAAAGAGATACGACATTTTGATAAAAAAGGTGCGCCCGTTGCGTCTAAAACCCTGTTCGAGTTGGCCTGTGAAGGGCGAGAAACCATTGCGCTGCAAATCGTCGTTGTAGCCCAAGTAAAAGGCCGTGCCGGGATTCGGCGTGTAACCGAAAAGCAGTTGCCCGCGCACGCTTGTTTGCAGCGTGTCGTAGTCCACGCGCGCGCGTGTGAAGGCGAAACGCGAGAATTGATACGTTGAGCGCAGAGAGAAAATGTTTTCGTCGAAGGCCGTGCGGTTCGTGTCTATGCGCTGCAAACGGCTCTTTGTGTAATCGAGCGAGGCGCGCAAGGAGTTCGTCGGCTTATACTCGAAACCGAAATCTATGTTTAGCAGGTTGCCCGCGCCCGGATCGAGCGGCGCATTCGGATCGAGCAGCGCGGCGGGACTGACGCGCGGAAAACGCTGCCCCGCGCCGAAATCGAAATCGAAAACACGACGGTCTAAGACGATGCGGGAATCAAAGCTATAGCGCTGGCTCGGCCTTGAACTGCCGTAAAAGATAAAACTCGTTTTGTATGTCGAGCGCTCGGAATCATCGCCCGCGAAACCTTGCCTGCATGTTTTGGCAAGCACGCACGGCGAGCCACGCTTCGTTCCGAATTCCTCTTCAAACAAACGCTCATAAGCCCTTCTGAAGCCGAAGCCGATGGAAGTGCGGTGTTGCAGATTAAAGCTTGCCTGCGGCTGAAAATCGAAGCGCTGCGAGCGTCCCTGCCAATCGAAGGTAGCGCCCAGCACGTTTGTCGCGCGCCATGAAATAATTTTCCGCTTCGGGTCTGGATCATTGTTGTAGCGAAGATACAGGTTTTCCTGATTGGTGTTGGTGCGCTGCGTGAAGCCTACGTCTGCGCGATAGTCGCGCGTGCGCCCCGTACCCTGTATTTGATAGCCATAGTTGCGCTGGGTGAAATCGTAACGATATGAATAGCCGAAGCCGTTGCCGTTGCGGTAAATGTTTCGCCCTGCGTCCGCATCACGAAAGAAACGGCGCGAAGCGGTAGCGATTACATCGAAACCGAAAACGGCTTGCTTATCGAGGCGAAAGCGCCCGTCAAGCCCGCCGAGTCGATTGCGCCGCTCGATAAAATTGTAGCTCGTTGCGATCAATCCGATGTTCGATTCCTTGCCGACATCGCGCTTGAGCCGCACAACGCCGATGGACGCGTTCTTGCCTATGAAATCCGCGAAGGGTCGTATGCGCGAAAAGCCGGGCGGCGAGGCTAAGTCTTCCTCGCTGAAATTGCCGGGCGCGTTGTCGGAAGCCAAGAGCACGCCGAACGAGTTGCGTCCGCGCTTGCCTGTGAGTTTCACGGCGTAATCGGGATCGATAATCGCGCGCGTGTTGAGCGCGTTGAGCGGCGTGTCGAAGATGTCTATGCCTTCGAGAAAGAACGGGCGTTTTTCTTCAAAGAAAATCGGAAAGCGTTGATTCGCGGTGACGACGAGTTGATCGGACTCGACTTGCGCAAAATCAGGATTTACGGCGAAATCTAAAGTGACAGTCGGCGTAAGGCTGAACTTGCCCGTTAAGCCCGGCTCGAATTTTACAGCGCCGTTGACGAGCCTTCCCGGATCGGTGCAGCCGTCGAACGGGAACACGCATTGCTGCATCGCGCGCTTGCGTTTGCCTGTTTCGGAAAGCGTCAGAGACGGAATCAATTCGAGCGTGCGCTCCGTCGAAATGCCTTCGAGTCCCGTAATGTGTCCTTCCTGATTGAGAAAGCCGGATTGATTGCGCGCCAGCGGCACCCATGAATCTATTTCATCGTTCAAGCGGTCTATGTTTCGCAAGAAGTGTATGCCCCATAGCTTGCCTTTGCCCGCTTCGTAGCGCAGAGACTTGAACGGAATCGCCACTTCGACTGTATAGCCGTCGCCCGTGATAACGCCTTTGGATTCCATAACGATGTCAACGCTGAAATCTTCGCCGCTGCCTTCCGTCACGATGCCGTCCTGCTGTATGCCGAACGGATTAAAGCCGAAGACGTAGGCGCGCCGCCCGTCGTTGAAGGTGTCCAGAAAAACGCGCACGTTGTCTTCGCCGAACACTTGATCGCGCTTGGCGAGTGTGGCGCGCACCTTCGACGGATCATCGAAGGCGTGAAAGCCGAAATAGAGATGCTTCGCGTCGTAACCCATCAAAATTTCGGTGGGCTTTGACGGCGCAATGTTATCGCCCGGCTGTGTTTGATAAAAATCCTTGAAGACGGCGGCCTGTTTCCAAACTTCATCGTCGAGCTTGCCGTCGATGGCGGGCGCGGCCTCGAAACGCGGCACGCGCACAGGCTCCGATTTCTGCGGCGGCAGAGCATCCGCGCCTGTTTTGGCGACGCCCGCGACATCGACATCGGATTGTGATTTCGGCGCAGGCGTGGACGCGGGAGAAACTCCAGATGATACCGGCGCGGTATTCGATTGCGCGCGCGCGAATGTGTGGAGCGCGCCGAAAAGCAGAAGCACAAGCACCAATTGTTTGAGATTAATAATTGAATTCAATGTGTGTGTTCCTGCTTGCGCGATTGTTTTAGCATTGCTTTTGTTCAAGGCTTTCAAGCGAGTTTGTTTTTAACGCGCGCACAGAGAATAAAGTTTCATTTTCAGTAACGCTAATTTCTTCTCCATGCGCGCGGCTAAAATTTACGAGCCAATCAAACTCACGTTGCCGGAAGCGGATGAGACGCGCAGGCGGCGTGAACCGTTGCCAACACGCCCGCGCGCGCGGCTGCCGGGGCCGTAGCGCCTGTCTTCAATCTGCAATGGAAAAGTCGTCTTGACAGCACCGGACGCGCTCGACATCTCGACTTCCGCATCCAGATTCGCGGGCAAACGCACATTAACATCTCCGCTCGCCGACGCAAATTTCATATCGTCCGTGCCTTCGAGCCGCGCTATTTCGACTTCGACGTTGCCGCTCGCGCTTTGCGCCGAAACCGTTCCCGAAGCATCACGCACACGCATTTCGCCGCTTGCCGTCGTCGCATGAATCGCGCCCGAAGTGTCCTTGATAAGCACATCGCCGCTCGCTGTGCCGACACGCACATCGCCCGCTACGACATTGCTGACTTCGATATTGCCGCTCGCCGTCGAAATCCGGTCTAGGTTGAGCCGCACGCCGCGCGGCACGCGAACATCAAAGCGCACGTCCGCCTGACAATTATAACGGCAGTCTGGATAGCTCGCGCGAATTTCGACGCGATTGCCGCTGCTCAAATCATCTATCTGCACTTTGTCGCGGTCGCGCCCTTCGCGGAAGGCATTGACCAAAACGGCGTCACCATCGTAGCCCGTAATCTTCATATTGCCGGACGCGTTACGCAAAGAGACGCTGCCGCCCGCGCTCAAGCGATACGATTTCTGAAAGTCCTGCGCCGCCGCCGTTGACGCGACGAGCGCCAGCATGATGCCGGACAGTGCCAGCGCATGTAAGTTTCTTTTCATGGTTGTTTAGCTTCCTTTTCAATTAATTTTCATCGGTTAATTTCAACGAGGTGTTTGAATGGCTTCGCTTTGCTGCAATACGAAATCGCCTTTGCGCGTGCCCGGTTTGATCGTCCATCCGGCGCTTAGATCGAGCGTCCAGCCGTCGCCGCGCAAAGCTCGTGCATTCCGTTGCGAGTCCAATTCAGGCGACGCCGGAACATAAATCTTCGTGAACATTTCATTCATCAAAGCGCCCTCTGTGACGTTGAGCACGCCCCACACATCGACAACGCGTATCGTCGGATAGATCGTGCCGCGCCCGTCGAGCGGCAATACGTTGTTCGGATTAAATTGCAGGCTCATTTTTTTCAGCGGAATGAGAAGCAGGGTTCCGTCAACGAGCCTCGCGCGATACGACGCGAGTCGCTGCTGCCGCTGTTTCTCGCGCTCGTTCTCTGTTTTAGCAAGCGCGTCGCCGCTGTAATTCGTTGCGGCGGAGGCAGCTTCTTGTTTGACGTTCGCCGGTAGTTTTATGGATAGCGCGCGCTGTAACAGCAATCCCAAATCATCGGCGGGCCGGAGATTTTTCCGCCACGCCGCTCCGCCGGTTGCGTCGTCGAGCAGAATTCCGTAAGCAGGCACCGACGCATAAGCGAACGAGCGCACGAAGGTTTCTCTTTTCTCGGCTTCCTTTAATTGGGCGGCGACATGCTGCGCGACATACGGCCTGCCGCTTAACTTCACTCCTGTGTATTCGGCGAGGCCTTCGTGCATTTCCAGCGCGCGTTCTTCCGCTTCCGCTCCCGGAAACAATGTTCGGCGATAGGCGCGAAACATCAACGCGTTTCTTATCGCCGCGCGACGCTCCTCGTCGTCGCGCTTTGTTAAAGCAGCCGCGAGAGCGTGCCATTCGAGTTGCAGCCAGAGGCGTCCCTGCGGCGAATCCAGATGAGCGTTGGCGGGCATCGACGCCGGAAGTTTGAGCGCATCCTGTATGCGATGCCATGATTCGTGAGCCAGCAAATTCGCCCGCTCGAATTTGTTTTCAGGCAGCGGCCATTTAATCATCGCCCACTTTGTGCCGCTCCAATTAGTCGCCGTGTTTGCGATGTTCACGCGCTCCGGCAATTGCCCTGTGAAAACATTTCCCTGCTTCGTCAAGCTGCCTTCCGCATCCTGTTCGTTAGCGACGATAAAACGCGTTTTCGGATCGACGAACAGAAGCGGCGCGCACAAGGACACGCCCCAGAGATAGCCACCGTCCGCGCGGCAAACGTTTTCCGCTTCCTGAAAGTATTGCTGCGCCAGAGCCGTATCAATCGAAGCAGTTCGCGCCGCCGTAGAATTCGCGGACACGGCGACGCCGGAACAAGTCAAGAAGCAGAAACAAATTAATAAGCCGACTACATACTTCGATTTATTGCCACGCATAACGATCTTCCCTTCACGCAAACGTGCTCGCACGCCTGTCATGGTGTTTCTAAGGAGAGAACACCGCGCCAATCTATTTTGTGGCAGGATTTTTTTAAGCGGCGTGTGTTTGCCGTTATGAGTGCGGGATGGCGGGAACTATTGACGACGCAAGCGCAGCGTGCCGCTGAAGGAAGAAAGCGTCAGCGAGGCATCGCCCGCGCCGAACGAGCCGTTGACAAGGCGCGAGGCTCTCTGCGAATCGTTGCTGGTAAAGGTGAGCGGAAGATTAATGAAGATAATGTCTCCACCACGCGAAACTCGTGCGTTGAATTGAAACGACGCGTCCGAAGGCACGAGCAAATCGACGTTGCCGCTGATGGTTCGGAAGCGATAACGCCCGCCGCGCGCCAGCGCCCCCGTCATGCTGATGCTCCCGCTCACCGTCGCGGCTTCGACGCGCGCTTGAGCGACGCGTTCGAGCCTGATGTTGCCGCTCGTCGTATGAATGTCTAGTTCATCGCTTGCCGAAGCATTCAGGCCGCGCGCTTCGATTGTGCCGCTGACGGAACGAAATCGCGCCGCGCCGCTCGAATCCTCCAATAGAATATCGCCGCTAACGCTCACGGCTTCCATATCCTTACCGATGCGGCGCGCTGTTGTCGTGCCGCTGACGGTTTGCACACGCGCCTCGCTTACGTCTTCGATGCGCACATCGCCGCTCGTCGTTTTCAGTTCGACAACGGCGCCGCGCGGCACATTCAATTCGACATCGCTAAAAGCCGCGCAGTTGTTTCCCGCGCGCCCTTGTTTGCCGTTATCCGAATCAATCAACACGACTTCGACGCGCGTTGCGGCGGCAGGCGCGACGGACGAGGCGGAGTTGCCGTTCGAGCCTTGCAGCAAAATATTCGCGGCGTTGGCGGAAACGGCGCGCACTTCGCTCTTGTCCCAGCCGCGCACCGCGATGTTGCCGGAAGCAATACACACCGTCACGGCAACTGAAAGATTAACTGTTAGCGTTCGTTCAAGCGTTTGATTCTCAGTAGCACTTTTGATACGTGTCTTTTTTTGAAAGGCGAACGAGTGCGCACCGCTCAAATTTGCAGCGATAAAGAGAAGCGCAAGAATGCCGGGCGCAATTGTTTTCATTAAAGGAATCACCAAAAGTCTTACGATAGTTCAACGCGAGGCACTGGCAATCGTGTCCAGCAAGTCCAGTTTGCTCTGGTAAGCGACGAGCAGAAATTCCGTCGCGTCCGTGTCGCGCGGATGGCGCACGGCCTCGCGCCGCGTCGCATTGATGGCCTTATCGACAATCGCCAGATCGCGTTTGTAATCGACGCGCGCAGGCGAAGAAGTTTTTTCATCGTTCGCTTCAAGCGCGGCGGAGAGCGACGCGATGGCCTTCAGGTAACTTTGTTCGCCGGGCAAAAAATCTGCTGCCGAATCGGGATGATGCGGACGACGCGCGGCAGTACCGGCGGCGGACAATTCATCATGCACCCGTTCGAGATTTGTTCGGCGCGCGCGTGTAATTTTTGCGACAGGCGCGATAACTTCAACTCCACGCCGTGCGTCGTTCGCCGTTCTTGTCGAAACATTCGCTGCGAACGATTGAGTGTCTTGAATCTTAGGCGGCGCGTTCAACGCGTCGGGCGCGTGTATAACGGAATCGGCTCCGGTTTTGTTCGTCGCAATTTGCGGCGCAGTGCGGCGCGACCCAACGAAGAAAAGAAAAGAGCCGAGCAATATCAGAGCGGCAACGTAGGCAAACGCTACGCGGCGCGTATCAGGCAATGTAAAGAATGCGGCGAAGGCGTGCCGCCAATCAGCGAAATAATTAACGCGCTTTGTTCGCGGCTCGATGTTTGCAATCCTTTCATTCATCTGCGCGGCGATGTGTGCGTCGAGGCGCGCGCGCATTTTTTCAGTCGGCGGCTGCGCGGAAAACGCTTGACCGAATGCCGCATCGAGCAAGAATGTTTCGCTTTTAATTTCTCCCATCGCAACCGCGCAAAGCGAGCAGGCAAAGACGTGCGCCGCCACCGTCTCCGTTGTTTCGGCGGACAGTTCGCCGTCTAAATAGCTTTGCAACGTCGCTTCATCCGGGCAAATCATTGCACCCCTCCGATCTTTCCGTGCATACGCACAAATTCTTTGCGCCCGCGCGCGATGATGCTGCCGACATTCGTTTCCTTAATCGAAAGCGCGTGGGCGATCTCGCGGTACGAAAGCCCCTGTTGCTTTAGAAGCAAACAACTGCGCGTCGGCTCGCCGAGACGTTCGAGCGTGCGCCCGACGGCTTCGATTTCCGCGCGCCGTTCGTATTCCTTATCGGGCGCGGGAGATGCGTCATCGTTTCGGAAAATTTCATCGCGCGCGTAATCGTCTTCGCGTGTCGCGGCGCGACGTTGCCCGCGCAGTGTGTTGCGTGCGGCGTTGATTGCCACACGCAAAAGCCACGCGCGCAGCAAGTCTTCTTCGGGCGCACATTCCATGCCGTTGTACAGTTTAATAAAAACTTCCTGCACGATGTCTTCCGCGAGCGCCGCGTCGCGCACCAGCGCATAAGCCGTGCGGTAAACATGGCGATGATGCAACACAAATGCGTCGTCGAAGCTGATTGAAAGTTTACTTGCCGTCGTCGCCGCCGCAGCGGTCTTCGCGTTCGGTGTGTGCGCCACAGATTCCGCCAGCATTATCATTTGTCCGCTCATTCTACGCGCTCTCTAATAAGTAAACACCGCGCGCGCTTTTTTTGTGGCAACTATTTTCGCACGCCGCCATTCGCTCACGATTTGGCGTAATTGCACGCGCCGCATTATATTGTATTGCTATTATTTCAACATGAAAATTAATTTTCCCGAACGCGCGGTATGTTACACGAAGATGCGCGCGACAGTTTTCGATCATACAAAATTCGCCGAAAGCATGACAAAAGAAGCAATCGCCACGAAAGACCAAAGCGCAACCGTGTTTGCCACTACAAAAGCACTTCAAGACAGCCCGTTTATGCGCGCGTGCCGCCGCGAGCCTGTGCTGTATACGCCGATCTGGTTAATGCGGCAGGCCGGGCGCTACATGCAGGAATACCGTGAAGTCCGTGCGCGCACGACGTTTCTCGAACTTTGCAAACGCCCTGAACTCGCAACGGAAGTTACGGTTTATGCTGCCGAGCGTTTGGGCGTCGATGCGGCGATTATCTTCGCGGACATTTTGCTGATCGTCGAACCGATGGGCATCGAACTCGAATTTGCTAAAGGCGAAGGCCCGCAGCTTCACAATCCCATACGCACGAGCGCGGACGTTGATCGACTGCGCGAAGTCGAATCCGTTGACTCGCTCGATTTCGTGATGGAAGCGATTCGCCAGACGCGCCGCGCGCTGAAACCCGATTTGCCCTTGATCGGATTCGCGGGCGCGCCCTTCACGCTCGCGTCTTACATTATCGAAGGCGGCTCGTCGAAGAATTACATTCACACCAAACGCTTGATCTACACGGACGCGGGCGCGTGGCATGAAATGATGTCGCGCATCGCTCGCTCGCTGGCGCGGTATCTCAATGCACAGATAGCGGCGGGCGCGCAGGCCGTTCAGCTTTTCGATTCATGGGTCGGTTGCTTGAGCCTTCACGATTACCGCGAATACGTTTTGCCGCACACGCGAAACGTGATCGAAAACATCACGCACGGCACGCCCGTTTTGCATTTCGGCACGGGGACGGCGGCGATGCTCGAAGCAATGAAGGAAGCGGGCGGCGACGTGATCGGCCTCGATTGGCGCGTCGATTTAAGCGACGCATGGCAGCGTTTGGGCGATGTCGCGGTGATGGGCAATCTCGATCCGATTACGCTTTTCACAAATCCGAATTACTTGCGCGGCGAAGCCAAACGCATCTTAGATGAAGCCGCTAATCGTCCCGGACATATCTTCAATCTCGGTCACGGCATTTTACCGGAAACGCCCGTCGATAATGTCATCGCACTCGTTGACGCGGTGCATGAATTGAGCCGACGATAGACAACGAATTTCTTAATGAACCAATTTCTTAATGAACCAATTTCTTATGAACCAATCCTACGACGCAATTTTACTTGTCAGTTTCGGCGGGCCGGAAGGCATGAACGATGTCATGCCGTTTCTCGAAAACGTGCTGCGCGGCAGAAACGTTCCGCCCGAAAGAATGCACGCCGTCGCGCAGCACTACGAACTATTCGGCGGCGTCAGCCCGATCAATGAACAAAATCGAAAATTGATTGCGGCGCTTGAATCCGAATTAGAAACACACGGGCTGCATTTGCCTGTTTACTGGGGCAACCGTAATTGGCAACCGCTGCTCGCAGACACGTTGCAGCAAATGAAAGCCGACGGTGTCAAACGCGCGCTTGCTTTCGTCACATCCGCTTACAGTTCTTATTCCGGTTGCAGGCAATACCGCGAAGACATCATGCGCGCGCAAGCGGCGGCGGGCGCAGAGGATTTGCAGATAGACAAGCTGCGCGTCTTTTACAATCATCCCGGATTCATCGAACCGAACATCGAAAACCTACGCGCGGCACTCGAAGAGATTCCTGTAGAACAACGCGCGACGACTCGCATCGCGTTCACGGCGCACAGCATTCCGCAATCAATGGCGTCGAATTGCGCGTATCAGGATCAGCTTACAGAAACCTGTCGCTTGATTGCCGAGGGTCTCGGACATGCGCAGTGGCAACTCGTTTTTCAAAGCCGCAGCGGATCGCCCGCGCAGCCTTGGCTCGAACCGGACATCTGCGATCATCTCAAACACTTGAAAGCAAACGGAGTCGAGGATGTCATCATCGCGCCCGTCGGCTTTATCTCCGATCACATGGAAGTGCTTTACGATCTGGACACTGAAGCGCGCCAACTTTGCGAAGAAATCGAGTTGAATATGGTTCGCGCGGCAACCGTCGGCGCGCATCCTTTGTTCATCGGGATGATACGCGAATTGATTCAAGAACGAATGAGCGACGATCCGATTCGCCGCGCGCTCGGCACACGCGGCGCGAACCACGACGTATGCCCGTCGGACTGCTGCTTGATGGGCGCAATGAGACCCACACATCAAAGTGTCAGCCAAACCACCGGCCAAAACGCACCGGCTGCCGCGCGGCAATGATTGAAATTCGCCAGCCTAAAACTCGCAGAATCGTTGTCATCGGCGGCGGCATCAGCGGCCTTGCGGCGGCGCATCGCTTAATCGAGCGTCGCACGTCGGAAAACCTTTCGCTCGAAATTTTATTGCTCGAAGCCAGCGGACGGCTCGGCGGCATCATTCGCACGCACACGCGCGACGGATTTTTACTCGAAGGCGGCCCCGATTCGTTTATCTCCGAAAAACCGGAAGCGATTGCCCTCGCCGAACGCGTCGGAATCAGCGACCAACTTATTGAAACCAACGAAGCGCATCGTCGAAGTTTCATTGTCCGCGGCGGAAAACTTCACGCGGTTCCCGAAGGCTTTCAACTGCTCGCGCCGTCGCGTTTCTGGCCGTTTGTGACTTCAGGGATTTTCAGTTGGAGCGGCAAGGCGCGAATGGCGCTCGATCTCGTGTTGCCGAAGCGCGCGGCGGCGAATGGCAGCGACGATGAAAGCCTTGCGCATTTCGTCCGGCGTAGATTCGGGCAAGAAGCGCTCGAACGCATCGCGCAGCCGATGGTCGGCGGCATCTATACGGCAGACCCGGAGCAACTTAGTTTGCGCGCGACGATGCCGCGTTTTCTGGAGATGGAGAAGGCGCACGGAAGTCTGATTCGCGCGATGTGGCGCGCGCGGCGCAAGCAAAGCATTGAAGCTTCGCGCGGCACAAGCGGCGCGCGTTACAGTCTGTTTCTTTCATTCAAAGACGGAATGCAAACGCTTGTCGAAGCAGTCGCCGCGAAGCTGCCGGAGACGAGCGTGCGATTGAATGAGAGCGTTACCGCGCTGCGATACGATGAAGCGGCACAGCGTTGGAAAATACGCACGGGCGCGAATGAAACGATTGAGGCGGACGCCGTGTGCCTCGCCCTTTCGACTTATGCGGCGGCGAATTTATTGCGTGAAGTTGATGAGCCGTTGGCTGATGAACTCGACGGCATTCCTTATGCTTCAACGGCGACAATCAATCTCGCCTACAAGCGCGAAGACGTGCCGCACGCGCTCGACGGTTTCGGTTTTGTCTCGCCTGTTATCGAAGAACGCGCGACGCTTGCCTGCACATTTAGTAGCGTAAAGTTTTCGCATCGCGCGCCAAAAGGATTCGTGCTGCTGCGCGCGTTCGTCGGCGGCGCATTGCAGCCGGAAAATTTCATGCTTGACGAAGATCGTATTCTGGCAGCAGTGCGCGAAGATTTACGCCTCTTGCTCGGCATCGAACGAGCGCCGCTCTTTTCTTCCATCGAAAGATGGCCGCGTTCGATGCCGCAGTATCATCTAGGCCACCTCGAAAAAGTGGCGCGCATCAACTCGCGTCTCTCTTCTTTCCCGACGCTCAAACTCGCGGGCAATGCTTACGGCGGCGCGGGCATTCCAGACTCCATACGCAGCGGCGAAAAAGCTGCCGACGAGATTTTATCCAACCTCGATGAACCGAGGCGAGTTTCAATTACCTCGCAAATTCAATCTGCAAATTCAATCTAAAGATAAATTACGTGCGCAGTGCGCCAGATGTCTGTGGGTATTGAACCGGGCGCGGCGGTCGTGAGCAGAATACTGTAATCGCGGTCAGCTAAGGTTGAAGCAGTATTGCCGTAAAGCGGCGCGAGGGAGTGGGTAACAAGTGCGTCTTTGTCGATTGCAGAATTGATGCAGTGCGGCGTAACCAGCGCGAGGCGTTTCAGGCAGTCGTATAAATGATCGCGGCCTTTGCCGTACTGTCCCGCATCATTGCCGAGCGTGAGGCGCACTTCGGCGTGTTCATCTATAAAGTGCGCGACGAACGAAGCAGTGCGCGTCACGCCCTGTTCAAAACGCCGTATTAAATCTTTGTCGTTTTCTTCGCCGACGATGCGCGTGTCGAAGTGTATGGTGATGCGGCGTTCGTCTTCGGCCATGAACTCGCGCACGACTAAGCGGCTTGCGCGCGCCGTCGCCTTCCAATCAACGTGGCGCAGATCATCCTGCGGCTGGTAATCGCGCAGCGCCAGCAGATCGTGACCCGCGCCGCGCCGTGCGGAAGCCTGTCGTCCGGCGTTCATCGGCAAGGCGTGTAGCTCGTCGCCGACAATTTCGAGTTTCGGGTAAACGATCAGATCGACGTTGCGGGCGGAGAGGCGTATGCGGCGGCGAAAAAAGCCGAACGGAAAACGCGTCGAAAGTTCAAAGCCTGTGATGAGGACGTGTCCGCGCGCGGGAAACAATTGCTCGCTGCGTTGCTCTGCGGCAGCACGGCGCGGCACGTAAGTGAAATGCGCGAGCGGGCGCTTCACAAACTTGCGCGGCGGGCGTTGGTTCTTTGCGTTGTTTGATTCAAAGGCGGGGCTGCGTGATTCGACAAGCACGGAGAGCGAAGGCAAAAGCCGTTTCCCGTTGCGCAGCGTGACGATCACGGGCGCGGTTTCGCCCGCGAAAATATGATCCGGGAAACGCGCCGAGACGACCAAGTCGCGCAGGCTGACGCGCGCGGCGACCCATGCGATGAACAGCGTCGAAGCGAGCACTGAAAAGACCATGAACAACAAATTATTGCCGGTGCTCCACGCGGCGAAAGCGACGATAGCGACGATGCCTAAGAAAATCACGCCGCCCGCCGTCACCGCAAACGGAAAGTCGAAGCCGTTGAATTCCCTACGCGACGAACGCACGAGCGGCGGCACGACGAGCAGCGAAATCAGCGCGACGAAAACGAGCGACGCGATGGACGCAATGCTCGAAAGCGAAAAGTCTCCGGCACGCCGCGCGATCATGGCGATGAGCGCAGACCCTAGCCCGCACATGACAAGCAGCGTACCGAGAATGGCATTGCGCCACCCTCTGAATTCGCGCAGATGCGGCGGCAACTTTTCCTTGAGAGACATGATGGAGAAACAGTGAGTTACAAAAGATGAATGAAGCGTGATAACACCAAGTTAATGGAAGGCTCGTAACCAACGTCCGGTTGCGAGGAGTTGCTAGACATTGGCTTTCGCTTCAAACACTCTGCTCAAAGGTGAATAATAAGCGATTGCGAAGAGTTAAGTTCATCTTAAATCTTCATACGGGTTGAATTGGTTTTTTCGTATTGACATCTTTCGATTAGAGGATTTCAACACTATATGAACGCTAAAAGGACTTTTTGCATCTGGGATTGATCTAAAGTCTCGAACTGGCTCACCGCCCATTCGTAACGCGCGAATCAAGCCGAGATTGCCGTGAAGGAACTCAGGGCTTTGATTCACCTTTTCCTCGAATCCCGGTTTTGCTTCCGCCTCTAATCCTTCCGGTGTATAACCGCTTTTACGCCTTTCGAGCACTTCAAGCGCAGCCTTTCGTAATCTAGCGTTTGAACTCTTCGCGGCTTCGTTTAAGGCCGGAATGTTTTCATTGTGTATCTGCATGAATGCCTCAGCCGATACTCCGCTTACTATTTTGTCATCGTCAGCGAGAGCCGAAGCTAGCGCCGTCAAAGAATTGTATAAGGGTTGAATAAGAGCCGGAGGTAGAAACGCACCGTTCTCGTTCAATTCTTCTAAAGCAAAAGCCGCACTGCGCCGTACAAAAACGTCTTCGTCCTTCAGCATTCCGGCAAGCGTGTTTATTCCTGAACTAGAAAGTGCCATCACATAAGAAGCATACCGTCGAACCTCTTTCCGTTCCCCTTTGTTTCTGGCAATTTCGGCAAGGGTTTTTAATGCAAGTTGGTTTTCAGGCTCAATGTTTAGAAGCACTCTCGCGGCATAAACTTGCGCGTATCCGGTCTGGTTTTTAAGTGTTTCCTTAATTAATGGAACAACGTCTTTCCCGAATTTTGATAAAGCCTGTAAAGCCTCGGATCGCACTGCGTCATTATCGCTACTAAATTTGGCAAGTAGATGTTGGACATCCGCTGAATCATGTTTTGCCGTGTCTTGTGCAAAGCTAACACAAAAGGTTGAAAGTAATAGAGCGATTGTATAAGCGATAGATAGCATTTTCATATCATTGACTCCCAAAGAAAACACATAACTTGTGGTTATCCTCTCCGTACTATCCATTGCTGCGCGCTCATCGTTTGTTTTATCAGAGCGGGACGCTGATCGTTTTCATTATTTCATTGAGCGCGGCTTCGGCTTCTTCGCTGCGGCGTAGGTGCGAGGAAAAGCGCGAGCTGACAACAAGCCTGTGCGCGAAGACGGGCAGCACAAGCCGCTTGATGTCGTCCGGCACGCAGTAGAGGCGGTCTTCCGTGACGGCGAGCGCCTGCGCCGCACGAAATAGATTGAGCGTTCCGCGCGGGCTGACGCCGAGATCGAGCATCTCCGACGCGCGTGTTGCCGAGACGATGCGCATCAGGTAATCGACGAGCGCATCGTCAACGGAAACTTCGGCGACTCTGCGTTGCAATTCCAGCACGTCCGCGCCCGTCATCACAGGGCGAAGTTCATCGAGCGGGTTAGAGCGTTCGCGTTCGCGCAGGATTTGTTTTTCGTCTTCCGCGCCCGGATAGCCGACGCGCAAGCGCAGCATAAAGCGATCAAGCTGGGATTCCGGCAGCGGGTATGTGCCGTGATGCTCAATCGGATTCTGTGTTGCGACGACGATAAAGGGCGCGGGCAGTTTGCGCGTCGTGCCTTCGACGGTGACGTGTCCTTCGGCCATTGCTTCAAGCAGCGCGGATTGCGTTTTCGGCGTGGTGCGGTTGATTTCGTCGGCGAGCACGATGTTGGCGAAGACGGGGCCGGGACGCCACTCGAATTCGCCCGCGCGCTGGTTGTAAATGGAAAGGCCTATGACATCGGAAGGCAGCAGATCGGAAGTAAATTGGATGCGTTGAAACGTGCAGTCGAGCGCGCGCGCCAGAGATTGGGCGAGAGTGGTTTTCCCGACGCCGGGCACGTCTTCAATTAAGAGATGCCCGCCCGCGAGCAAAGCGACGAGGGCGAGCCGCACGGTTTCCGGCTTGCCTTTGATGACGCTCTCGATGGCCGTCTGGAGCCGCAGTATTTTTTCGCCCGTGTCAATCGCCAGCGTCGCTCGATCTGTGTTCGCCGTCTCGACTTGCCGCATAAAAGATTTTTTCTCCCGCGCTCTTGCTGCCGCTTATTCTACATGCACGGAAAGGCTGCCGCACGCGCACGTCGCCGTTTCGTTTCTTTTTCAAAGTTTTTTGAACGCTCGCGGCGTGGTTTTCGATTAAACTTTCGGCGGATGACGCGGGCGGCTCGTCTATTGTAATATACCGGCTTGCCGGAATCGTGTTTGTCATCGCTTTGCATCGGCGCGCGAACTTTTCGGAACTATGCAGCGTCCGATACGTGAACTAATTCGGAGGAAACATATATGCTACGCCACACAAGACAGCGAAAAAATGAACAGGGTTTTTCGCTTATAGAGTTGCTTATCGTCGTCGCCATTATCGGCATTTTAATCGCTATTATCGTTCCCGCTTATCAGGGAACCGTTCGTAAAGCGAATGACACGAACGCCATCGGCACGCTCGAAGCGATCAAGAAGGAACAGATCGGTTATGCGCAGGACAAGCGCGGCAACTACGGAACTTTTGACGAACTTCTGAAGGCTGGCTATCTCAACGATAAGTTTTCAGGAGAAGCACCCGTCGTGCAAGGCTATATCTTCACGATGAAGGTCGTAGCGAAAGGCTCCGGCAACCAGACGGCTTTTTATAGCGTCAACGCCGATCCGCAACAGATCGGAGGAGTCGGAGCGACGGGAACCCATCATTATTATATCGACAGCAATCTCAGCAACATTCGCGTGAACGACGAGCAACCTGCATCAGCCAGCGATCCGGCTTTGTAGCACATGACTACTGCCATACACTTTGGTGCTCGCTTGACGCTCACGTAGTGCCTTGCTAGCATGTCGCATCCTTTTCCTGCCGACGCCCGCTTAGCTCAGTGGTAGAGCACTCGCTTCACACGCGAGGGGTCAGAAGTTCAAGTCTTCTAGCGGGCATCAAAATTTATATTACGAAAAAGCAGCCGCAAACACGGCTGCTTTTCTACAGGCGCTCACAAAATCTGCCAAACACCGGAACTTAGAAAGCAAACTCTTATCCAGGCCGTTGCCGGAAGTGGCTGCACTTCCGATTGTAGGTGTCAATTAGGAATTTGCCGCCGACCATGAAGTGAAAGACAAGGACAACTCGATACGCGGAAGTTTTCGCAACCTCGAACGCTAGCAGCCTCACTATGCTGTATTAAGCTCTAATCGAGGCAAGTGGAACTAGCAATACGCCAATCTTCGAGAAACTAAAATGGATGAGATTCTATTGAGACTTTGAATCGCAACGCGGGTGTTTGAGGTTAATAAATGCGAGCGCAACACGCAAAGGATTTCTGTAAGAGCCGTCTGATGACTGCGAACAGGCCTGTGTCGTTAAAAGAGGGATAGCTATATCCATCATCCGCAATTTTTAACTTCCAAATCAAGCTCTTTATAGCAATACTGCGCCGCACTTCTCAGCGGGCGTTCCTTAGTCATCGGGACAAAATTTTCAGGATACGAATGGCAACGCCATTAAGGATTCTGGAGAGCCGAGATTACAAGGATGGGCTATCTAAAGTGCTCCCCAAAAGCAAGACCAAAATTCGGTCAATTCAAGGTGGTTTCCGCTGCTTGTTTTATGCCGTGCCGATAGACCGTTTCCGGCGTCTTGTAAGCCAACGATTGATGAAGGCGCTCGCGATTATAAAACTCGAAGTATTGATGCAAGCTCTTCATTGCATCTGATGCGTGGCGATAATCTTTCAAATAAACTTCTTCATACTTGACCGACCGCCACAATCGCTCGACGAAGATGTTATCCAGTCCCCGCCCTCGCCCATCCATGCTGATAGAAATCCCGTGCGCTTTCAGTCGCTCTGTAAAAAACAAACTCGTAAACTGTGCGCCCTGATCCGAATTGAATACTTCCGGCGCGGCTTGTTGCAACGCGCGATCAAGCGCCGCGATCACCTTAGCTGCTCTCCAACGTATTGGAGACTTCCCATGAGAGCACATAGCGGCTATGCCAATCGATGATCGCCACCAGATAGATGAAGCCCGCGCGCAGGCGGATAGAGGTGATGTCGGTTGACCATACTTGATTGACTCGCGCAATCTCCACGCCCCGTAGAAGGTAGGGGTAAACTTGTACCCCCGCTCTTGGCTGGCTCAAAGACGGCTTCGGATAGATCGCCACTAAGCCCATTTTACGCAGCAATCGACGCACCCGCTTTTCATTGACCGGGTAGCCTTGACTTTCAAGCCACGCCGTCATGCGTCGCACGCCGTAGAATGGGTAGCGCGTGTATTGCTCATCGAGCAGCCGCATCAGTAACAGGTTCTCGACCGTCTCGGCGCGCCGCGCGTAATACAGGTGAGACCGGTTCACTCCTAATAA
>JBPCOJ010000060.1:0-11114 GCA_051000345.1 Pyrinomonadaceae bacterium
CAGCGCGGATCGTCGCGCGCACGCGCAGGCGACGCGCCCCGTCTTGCTCAGCGAGGAAAATTCAACGCGCGCGATGGCGCTCGATTCCGTGACGCACGCGTGCGAGCCTTTTTCGCTTCGCTCGCCCGTCGCATGGAGCGCGGATAATCGCACGCGCGTGATGCTGTTTGCGATGAACCTCAATTTGTTGCCCGGCGAAACGGCGTCAGACGTTCTCGTTCTCGCCGAAGACGCGCAGCATCGAACGTATCCGCTCGAAGTCGAATACGTCGGCGCTGTGCCGCAGCAAGCGTGGATTAGTTCGATTGTCGTGCGCCTCGATGATGATCTGGGTGAAGTGGGCGATGTGCTGGTGCGCGTTAGCTATCACGGCTCGGCGAGCAATCGCGTGCGTTTGGGAATCGGGCATGTCGGCGGCGGTTTAGTTGATGATACGGATTCCGTGCCGACGCCGGGTTCTGCTTCCGCCGCCGTGCTCGCCGCGACGCCCGCGCTTGTGCCGCTGAATCCGAGCGGCATCACGGCAGGGAATTTGACACCGGATGATGTGCGCAGCATTATCGCGCAAGCGGTTTCCCCCGCCGTCGCAGTGAATCGTCAGGTAACCGTGGCGGTGACGGATCGGGAAGGCAATACGCTCGGCGTGTTTACTATGCTCAACGCGCGTTCGACAACGCAGTTGCGCGGCGGCGGCAGTCCGGGCCAAGTGCCAAGCCCTATCACGGGATTAGTGCCGGTCGGATTAGACGGGACGCGCGTTCCTTCCTTGCTGGCGGCAATCTCGAAGGCGGCGACGGCGTCGATTTTCAGCACGGCGGGCAACGCCTTCACGACGCGCACGGCGGGCTTTATTATTCAAGAACACTTTCCGCCGGGCGTCGATTTTCAAAGCAGCGGCCCGCTTTTCGGTGTGCAGTTTTCTTCCTTGCGTTGCTCGGACATAAAGAAGCCGGGACTCCCCCTCGGCCTCTCGGCTGATCCGGGCGGCGTGCCGCTTTACAAAAACGGCGTGGCTGTCGGCGGCGTCGGCATCGAGGGCGACGGAATTTACGGCGTCGATAAAGACCCGACGGATTTCGATCAGCCTTACGAGGAAGTCATCGCCGTCGCCGCAGAGCGCGGGTACGAACCTCCATCGCTTATTCGCGGCGATAATATTCTCGTCAACGGCATTCGCCTGCCTTTCACTAATGTCACGGACACGCCGAATGCGGCGACGATTGCCTTTGCGAGCCTGCCCGGACAAGTCGATAACTTTTTCCCGATTCGCGGCGCGCAGCCGTCGCAGTTCGTTCCGGCAACGATAGGTAACCTGAGCGGCGAAGCCGATCTGCGCTTTTTCCCTGCTATTGCAAGCCCGTCTGCTTCAGCTAATGCGCTGACGGCTGACGATGTCACCAGAATTCTCGCGCAGGGCATACAGCAGGCATACACAACTCGTGCGGCTATTCGTCAACCGCTCGGAAGTTCGGCGCGCGCTACGGTTTCAGTCGTTGACACGGAAGGCCGCGTGCTCGGCATCTTCCGCACGACGGATGCGCCCGTGTTCGGTTACGACGTGGCAGTGCAGAAGGCACGCACCGCCGCCTTTTATACTAACGCCAATGCCTCCGGCTTGCTGCGCGGCGCGGGCTTCGGTTCCTATGTTGATCGCGCCGCCGCCGATGGCATCGCGCTCAATGGCTCAGTCGCGTTTTCAGACCGCGCGGTGGGTTTTCTCTCGCGCCCGTTTTTCCCGGACGGCATCAACAACACGCCGCCCGGCCCCTTCAGCAGGCCAATCGGCGAGTGGAGCATTTTCAACGTCGGATTGCAGCTCGATTTGATTAAGAATAATTTCGAGGCGACGGTGGTCGGCGTTGACGTGCGCTGCAGCTCGATTCCGAATCTGGCAAACGGCCTCCAAATATTTCCGGGCAGCGTGCCGCTTTATAAGAATGGTGTGTTTGCCGGAGCAGTCGGCATCAGCGGCGACGGTGTGGATCAGGACGATTTGATTTCCGCCGCCGGAAGCAATGGCTTTGTCTCGCCCGCCGGTGTTCGCGCCGATCAAATTTTGGTGCGCGGCGTGCGGTTGCCCTTCGTGAAATTCCCGCGCAACCCGAATCTTCCGTAACGAATTTCGCTTGAAAAGTATGTGATAGTCCTTAGCATAGTGCTTGTCTGACGCCGTTGCCGATAAACACTATGCTCTACCATTTAACTATTATTCAACTGCTATACATAAATACGATCCGCGAGTGTAATCCAGTCCGTAGCTTGTTATTAAAGATTGCTTAGGAGACATGTCGATGAAACAATTACATACCGCACGCCGTTTGAGCGCAGTGGCGATGATTTTCCTGTTCTGCTCGTTCTGCATGATGAGCGCCGCCGCTTTGCCGTCGTCAACGGTACCCGCATCGACTCTTTTCATTCAATCGCAAACGCTTGCTGCAGGCAGCACGAGAATCGCTTTTGCGACAGACCGCGACGGCAGCTTTCAGATTTACACGATGAATTCGGACGGCTCGAATCAAATCAATGTCTCGAACAGCGCGGCGGACGACATTAGCCCGGCATGGTCACCCGACGGATCGAAGCTTGCCTTTGTGAGTGACCGCGACGGCAACAACGAGATTTATACGATGAACGCCGACGGCTCGAACCAACAGCGTTTGACCGACAATGCGGCGAACGATTTAAGCCCCGCATGGTCGCCCGACAACACGCGCATCGCCTTCGTCAGCGCGCGCAACGGTAACGACGAAATTTATGTGATGAAGGCAGACGGCACAGGCCAAATTGATTTGAGCAATAACTTAGCCGACGATTTCGGCGTCGCGTGGTCGCCCGACGGCGCGCGCCTCGCCTTCGCCTCGAACCGCGACGGCGTTTATCAAATTTATTCGATGTATGCGGACGGAAGCGGGCAATTTAATCTTTCGCGCAGCGCGGGCGACGATGTCGCGCCGAATTGGACGCAGTCTAGCATTACCTTTCAAAGCAACCGCGACGGCAACGACGAGATTTACACGATGAACGCGAATGGCTCCGGTCAATCGCGTTTGACCAATGATGCGGCGTTCGATTTGTCTCCGGCGCGCACGTCCGACAATTCGTCGATTGTTTTTGTCAGCACGCGCGGCGGCAGCCTCAAACTTTATGCGCTAAATGCAAGCAACGGGAATGTCAGCCAACTTACTTCCACCAACGCCGACACCACAGACTTTCAGCCCGCCGTGCAATCGCAAACGAGCACGCCGCAAACGAACCCAATTGATGACACGAACTTTTTCGTGCGCCAGCAATATCTGGACTTCCTCAACCGCGAGCCGGATGCGGGCGGCTTCGCTTACTGGACTGGACAAATCAACCAGTGCCGCGACGCCGCGTGCGTTAGCGCCAAGCGCACGGATGTCTCCGCCGCGTTCTTTATCGAACAGGAATTTCAGCAAACGGGCTATTACGTGTATCGCGTTTTCAAGGCGAGCAACGACGGGCGGCAGATAAGTTTTGCGCCGTATCTCAGCGCGCGTAATTCTGTCATCGGCGGCTCGAATCTGGCGAGCGCACAGGCCAACTATGCCGCGCAGCAAGTCAATCCGGCCTATGCGTCCTTGAGCAACGATGCCTATGTTGATCGCTTGTACACCAACGCCGGAGTCGCAACAGCCAATCGCACGGAACGCGCTGCACTTATCAGCGGCTTGAATTCCGGCTCGGAAACCCGCGCCACCGTGCTGCAAAAAATCGCTAACAATTCAACCTTTGTCGGCCAAGATTACAATCCGGCCTTTGTGCTGGCGGAATACTTCAGCTATCTCAGGCGCGATCCCGATGCGGCTGGCTATCAATTCTGGCTCGACGTTCTCAACAATAAAGTGCCGAACAATTACCGAAGCATGGTTTGCGCGTTTATTAATTCGGCTGAATATCAATTACGCTTTGGCTCTGCGCAGACACGTACAGATGCCGACTGCGCCGCGCGGTAGTGACAGCGCCGCTGCGGGAGTTTGAAATTCCGGCAGCGGCGCACTTCGATTAGTGGAGAAATTATGACTCTTAAAAATAAAAAGACGCCCGTTTTCATCGCCCTTCTTTTGACAGTGGCGATGGCCTTACTGTTGACTCCGCCAAAGCAGACAAGCGCCGCCGATCATGGTGACGCGCCTCTTGTCGATCAGGATCAGGGAGCGGACATCGCCGACTGTTATCTTTTCCTCGATCCGAACGACAATTCGAGGATTATCCTGATTGGTACTGTGCATGGGTTTATCGTGCCGGGCGAGGCGCGCAACTTCGGCGAATTCGATCACAACGTTCGCTTCCGTTTCGACATTGAAAATACCGGCGATGCCAAGGAGGACGGCACGATTGACGTTACCTTCTCTACAAAGACCGCCGCCACGTCACCGCAGACCGCCACCATTACGCTCCCGAACGGTCAAACATTTACCGCGCTGTCCACCCCTCCGACAATTGATCCTGTGCCGCCTAATCCGGTTATTACGACTAACGCCGCGACAGGTGTGACCTTCTTTGCGGGCTTGGTTGACGATCCGTTTTTCTTCGACATTCCCGGCTTCCTTCGCTTTACCGCTTCGGTCGATGCTGGCGCGCCTAATCCATCCGTGTTCAGTCGCGGGCGCGACACCTTCGCCGGTTACAATATTTTGGCTATGGCGTTCAGCATCCCCGCATCATTGATTAGAGGAAACAGCAATGTCGTCGGCGTGGACTTCAAAACGCAGCGCCGCCTTCCGCAGCTTCGCACCAAAGACGGTGATGTGTCCGGCTTCGGACAGTATGTGACCATTGACCGAACGGCGACGCCTGCCGTCAACGTCGCGCTCATACCCTTCTCGCGCAAGAACGAGTACAACGCGACGACAACGATTGAGGATGCGAACGGAAAATTTACTTCCACCATCAATAACCGTCTGAAACAGTTCGGCACAGACGACACTAGCATCGCTATTCTCGACACCGTTGCCATTACGCGCGGCGATTTTCTGCATCTCGATTTGACGGTGCCGAACAGAGGGCCGGGGGGCGGTAACAATCCAGAAGCGGGTTTCCCGGACGGGCGTCGCCTGGGAGACGATGTGATTGATACGATTCTGTTCTTAATGAATAACCGTAAGCCGCTCGGTGATAATGTGAACGGCAACGATGAGCCGTTGCGCAACAGTTTTCCGTTTATCGGTGTGCCGCATCAGCCGCTCGATAGCGGGGTCGATGACTCGACACGCAACTAGAGCTCGAACAAAATACGTAGAGGATGGATAACCGATCATGCAAGTTTGAAAGGTTGTTCATCCTCTCTTCATATAATTCCTTCAATAAACTCCTGTCCGAACGAGCGCTTTTCCGAATAAATGTCCGCCGCCAAAAAACGTCTCGCCTATCTGCTGCTTCTTTGCATCAGTTTGCTGGCGCTCAATAATTGCGGCGACGTGTGGCTCTCGTCTAAAACTTCCCCGGACTCACAGCCGACTAATAACGTTCCTCCTGCTTCGCCGCCGCCTGCCGACGACGCTTCAAAGAGCAATGAAATTCGATTTCTCGAAAACCGTGTCAAAGGCGACCCTGATGATTTCGTCGCCTACAATAAACTCGCCGCAGATTATCTTCAGCGGCTGCGCGAAACAGGAAGTATAGACTATCTAAGTCTCGCAACTCGCGCCGCGCAAGCCTCACTGAAGGCGATTCCGGCGGAGCAGAATCCGGGCGGGCTGACCGCGCTCGCCCAAGCCGAATATGCCTCGCACAACTTCGCAGCCGCGCGCGATGATGCGCTCAAGTTAAAGGAATTAGCTCCCGGCAAAAGCTACCCTTACGAAATACTCTTTGATGCGCTGCTCGAATTAGGGAATTACGACGATGCGCAGGCAGCCTTCGCGCAGATGGAAAAATTAGGGCGCGGCAGCATCAGCACAGAGACGCGGCTCGCGCGCATGTCCGTGCTGCGCGGACATGTTGCTGACGCACAGAAGCATCTTACCCAAGCGCTCGCGCTCGCCGTCAATTCTTCGTTTCCGTCGCGGGAGACGGCGGCGTGGTGTCGCTGGCAGTTGGGCGAAACATCTTTTTCTATTGGCGACTACGAAAGCGCCGAGCGCTATTACCGCGATTCTCTGACAACCTTTCCAGACTACTATCGCGCGCTCGCTTCGATGGCGCGCGCGAATTGCCCGCAATGACCTGCAAGGCGGAATAGAATTTTACGAGCAGGCCATCAAGCGCTTGCCCGATCCGACATTCGTCGCGGCCTTGGGCGACGCATACAAACTCGCGGGACGTGAACGAGAAGCTTCTGCACAGTATGCGCTCGTCGAGAAGATAGGGCATTTGAACGCGGCAAGCGGCGCGCTTTACAATCGCCAGCTCGCGCTTTTTTACGCAGACCACGACATTAAGGCAGAAGAAGCTTACGAGAACGCAACAAAGGAATACGAAGCGCGGCGAGATGTTTACGGCGCGGATGCGTTGGCGTGGACGGCGCTCAAGGCGGGCAAGATAAGCGAAGCGCAGACGGCTATAAAAGATGCGCTGCGGCTCGGCACACAGGATGTAAAACTTTTGTATCACGCCGGAATGATCGAGCGCGCTGCCGGTGATAAAGCACGAGCGCGTGATTATCTAAGACGCGCGCTTTCCCTTAATCCGCAGTTCGATCCGCTTCAATCTACAATTGCCCGACAAGCTCTTACCGAACTTTCTTGAAGCAGTAAAGCAGGACAAACCGATAATGTTTATAGCAGCCTGCGATTGCGCATGTGTTCATAAAATGTAGGGGCAGCGGCTTGTCCCTGCCCGTTGGATTGAATGCCGTTCAAACTGCGGGCAATCCATTTGCGGTTGCCCCTACATTTTCTTTGGCGTCGATCACTTCCATGTGCAAGTCGCTATAAGCGATGTTGCCAAGACGGATGAAACACCTTAAACGATTGTGTAAAACTGCTTATTCCAGCTTGAAGTTGTAGGTGATAATGCCGGAGACCTTCACGGGCTGATGTGAAAGCAGCGTCGGCGAAAATCTGGCTTGATACGCGGCCTTGACCGCCGCTTCGCGCAGCAGCGGAGGGCCGCTTAAAGCCTGCGCCGAAATAACCCTTCCTTCTTCGTTCAAAAGCACTTGCACATTAACAGTGCCTGCGGTGTGCGTCGTCTTGGCGATTGACGGATAAACAGGCACCGGATTGTGCAGCGCCCTGCCGTTGATAACACCGAGCGACACCATGACGGGCGGCGCTTTTTTGATTGGCGCGACATGCGGCGCGCTCGGCGGCGCTTCATGTTCAACCTCATCGACGGCGCTGCGTTTGCCGTTCCCGTATTCCTTCGCCGAACCGCCTATAAACGACGGCGCGCCCGCATCATTGCCGATTGAATCAGAGGAGACCGTGCCGATTCTAGCGCCGGGTAAAGCGGGCAATTCCTTGCTGCCGATTGTGCCGACGTTGTCCGGCGTTTTGGTCGGATTGCGAATGTCTTCGATCATCTGCTGCCTGACGGGTGGCGCGATGACGGCGAATGTCTCCGTCATCGCTTGCGTGGTGTCGCGGCGTCGCAGCGTATCCGTTGGAGCGCGCGGCGGCATTAATCCCGCCGTGACGGGCATGACGAGAAAAGCCGTGTCGAGATTTTGTTGTCCGAGCTGCGCATCGTAAGCGTAGATGCTGGCGACGCCTGCGCCCGCGATCAGCAGCGCATATGCGGCGATGGTGGCGAGAAAAAATGTGCCTCTGCGCTCGACTCCTTTTTGTGTGAACTCGATTCGATGAGATGTGTGAACATGCTTGTCTCCTTTAATGGTGCGCCAGTGCCGCGTAGGTCTTCACATGAAGCGAAGAGAACAACCGCATCTTTAGACTCCGCATAATGGATTCTGTTCCCGCAAAATTCAGTTGCCCTTTATCTTTAATATTCAACAGCGTGGGTTATCATGCTTAACCATAGTGAATCGTGCGACGCATACGCCTATCGCGTCTGTACACTCACCTTTCTTTCTTTTAGGATTGAGCGAGACTGAATTTCAGCAACAGCAGGAAAGAGATTATTACGGCAACGCGCGCCGGATTATTTATCGTCAGCGACGCTTATCGTTTCGCCTTCGCCGTTTACGCACATGATTACCGCACGCAAGGAGCGCCTGTTCGAGAGTGTATTCGCGCTCTATAATCGCAATTTGATAAGGCGTCGCTTCGACGGCCTGCGCGTCGCCGGTCTCGATCATTTGCGAAGGCACGAAACAAACACGCCGCAACTGCTTTACGCGAATCATTCGAGCTGGTGGGACGGGCTTGTGATGTTTCAATTGGCGCACGCTTGCAGTCTTGACCTCTACGCGATGATGGAAGAAAAACAATTGCGCCGGTATCCGTTTCATCGAAAACTCGGTGCGTTCTCCGTCGTGCGCGAAAGTCCACGCGAGGCTCTCAAAAGCATCGAATACGCGAGTGCTTTGCTGCGCCACACGTCGCGCACGCTGCTGATTTTTCCGCAGGGAGAGACCGCGCCGAACGATACGCGCCCGCTCAAGTTTTACAACGGCGCGGCACGCATCATCGAGCGCGTCGGAGAGATTGACGCAGTGCCTGTTGCCTTGCGCTATGAATTTCTGGACGAGTTTCGCCCGCAGATTTTCGCGCGCGTCGGCGCGGCGGAGCACATTGAAGTGACAAAGGATTTTAATGTGAAACAACTGACAAATCGCATGGCGGATACTCTCACGCACACGCTTGATTCTGTGCGCGCCGATGTAATTGCGAGAGACTTCCGGGAGTACGTAGAGATTGCTGCGTCGCATAGACAATTAAGCAAGAAGTATGGGGCGATCAAAACAGATTTCATTACGAGGAAGAAAGCATAGTGGCGAAAGCACCTTCGACAGTTTATGTGTGCCAGAAATGCGGCAATCAATCCCGTAAGTGGCTCGGCAAATGCCCGGACTGCGGCGAGTGGAATTCGTTTGTCGAAGAGCGCACGCGCGACGCCCGCAAAGAATCGGCGACAACGGGACGCGGCGGCTTCGGCTTGCGTCTGCGCGAAGTCTCGCCCGTCGCTTACAACGAGATCGAATCGCAGGACGACACGCGCGTTTCATCCGGCGTCACGGAGTTTGACCGCGTGCTCGGCGGCGGCATTGTTCCCGGCTCGCTCATTCTCATCGGCGGAGATCCGGGCATCGGCAAATCAACTTTGCTGCTGCAAGTCGCGGATAAATTAAGCGCGGGCGGAACGTCGGTGTTATATGTTTCGGGCGAGGAATCCGAGCGGCAGATTAAATTGCGCGGCGAGCGTTTGGGCGTTGAAGCGACGAATCTTTTTTTGTTGCCGGAAACGAATCTCGAACGAATCTTCGATGAAATCGAGCGCATGACGCCGGGCGCGATTATCGTCGATTCGATTCAGACAGTGTTTTCGTCGAAGATCGAATCCGCGCCGGGCAGCGTGTCGCAGGTGAGGGAAGTCGCAGGGCAATTTTTGATGCTCGCAAAGAATCACACGATACCTGTTTTTCTGATCGGGCATGTCACGAAGGACGGTTCAATTGCGGGGCCGAAAGCGCTTGAGCATATCGTGGACACGGTGCTTTATTTCGAGGGCGAGCGGCATCACAATCATCGCATCGTGCGCGCGACGAAAAACCGTTTCGGCGCGGCCAACGAACTCGGCATTTTCGAGATGACGGGAACGGGCTTGATTGCGGTGGCGAATCCGTCGGAGATGTTTTTGCAGGAGCGTCCCGTCGGCGCTGCCGGTTCAGTCGTTACTGCTTGCATGGAAGGCACGCGGCCTGTGCTGGTGGAAATTCAAGCGCTCGTGTCCGGCTCGAAATATGGAACGGGACGGCGCATGGCGCAGGGCGTGGATCAAAACCGCGTTTCTCTGTTGATTGCAATGCTGGAAAAAAGGGTCGGGCTGCAACTCTTGGGCGATGATGTGTTCGTCAACGTCGCGGGCGGATTGGAAATCGACGAGCCTGCCGTCGATCTAGGGTTGGTGGCGAGCATCGCATCCAGCTTTAAGAATGCGCCGATTGATCCGCAGATAGCTGTGTTCGGTGAAGTCGGTTTGACGGGCGAAGTGCGCGGCGCGATGCAGGCAGAGGCGCGCGCCAGAGAAGCGCAAACGCTCGGCTTCAAGAAAATTATTATCCCTGCGTCGAACACAGTCGGGCTTGAGCGTCTGCTCGGCCTGCGCGTCGTCGGCGTGCGCTCTGTTGACGAGGCACTCGATGAACTGTTTTAACTGAGCTGCTTTCTCTCACTCTTGAGAATTAAATATTTATTAAAGTTCGCGGAAGAGCGCAATCGGCGTTACACGAATTGCTTCCGGTGGAAAGACCAAATCACTCAATGCTTGCGCGGCTTGCTGTCCAGCACCCATAAGCTGTGTATTGGGTAAGCTAAACGATGATGTCGGAGTTTCTTTAATTCCGACCAAATATACATCTGCAAGCCCGGCTGTGCCATGCTTGAAGTAGTAGCTTGAGATAGGCTCTTCCATGCCGCTTTCTTTAATTGTTCCGGCCACCTGTAATCCATCGGAAGTATGAAGTAAGAAAGCTGAAGGGATAACTACTTTCGCAAGAAATCCTCTGATTTGTTTTATAGTCTGCACATGCGCCCGCTGCTCTTGTGTGCGGGCTGTTTTCTTAGCTCGACTTTATCCATTCAGGCTGCGTAGCAAAGCGCATCCGTCAGGCGTTCTAACAATGCACGATCTACTTTTACGCTGTCGGCCTCAGAACGTGACGTGCGAAAATCCGCTTCGCGCCATAACTGCTCTCGCACAGTCGCCAATGCATCCGAGAAGGTTGGCAACCGCTTGACGTACCACGCGGACTGCCGCACGAACTGTTCCGGCTGTTTACCATAACGATGATTCCCCAGCAACGTGACTATCGAAAAGAGTGCCAGCACTGCCGGGGTCGTGCGCGCAATGGCTTTGTCCGACCACTGCCTTTGCGTCTCCATCCCCAAGTGTGCGCGTGCCTCCTCGAAGGCGACTTCCACAGCCCAACGTCTGACGAACCACCCCAGCATCTCGACCGGGTCACTTTCAAGGTTGGTCGAGAGCAAGGCTTGCGGCTTGAACTCCGCAAGCGGGTCTCTGACCAGCAC
>JBPCOJ010000123.1:0-41905 GCA_051000345.1 Pyrinomonadaceae bacterium
TGGTGCGATGCGCGGTCTTGAACCGGATGACGCACTTGGGGATGCCCGACAGCTATCAGGTCGCGGCCTAAGTGTGGTGCAGTAGTGGGGACAGTGACGCTCATTTTCTATTTATGCAACAAAGCCAGCAAGAACTAGCATTCGGCATCTGGTATCCCACCTCTATCTTGAATGGATAATTTGACGCACTCGCTGGTCGGCCTCGTCATTGCTAAAGCGGGGCTGGAGCGTGCGTCGCCAGCCGCCACAACTGTCTGCATCATCGCCGCCAACGCGCCCGACGCGGACATCCTGACAGCCTTTCGAGGTTCTTGGACATATCTGCATAATCATCGCGGACTGACGCACTCAATCGTCGGCACGCTCTTGCTCGCATTCCTTATTCCGCTGGCGTGCTGGGCAGGCGACAGATTGCTTGCATCCATTCGACATAAACCGCCGCGCGTGATTTTTCGCGGAGTGCTGCTTGCTTCGCTCGTGGCGAGTGCGACGCATCCGCTGCTCGATTGGACAAATAATTACGGCGTGCGCCCGCTTCTTCCTTGGAGCAGTGAATGGTTCTACGGCGATCTGGTTTTTATCGTTGACCCTTGGCTATGGTTGAGCCTCGGCGGCGCGGCGTTTCTGTTGACGGCGAACACGAAGTGGCGCGTCGCAGCATGGGCGGCGCTCGCCATGATTATCACGGCGGCGATGTACGCTTTGCCCGCGCGCTCTGAAACTGCATACCCGTTTGCTTCGCGCGTGCTCTGGCTCGCGGGCATTGCCGGACTCGTCTTTGCTCACCGCGCGCATCTCGCGCGCCGGTATGGAGCAGGCATCGCCGCCGTCGCGCTCGCGTTGATGGTCGTTTACTGGGGCGCGCTGTCGGTATTGCATCAACGCGCGCTGGCGCAGGCGGGAATCGTTGCGGCGAGCATCGCAGCACAAAACAACGAAACGATCATGCGGCTGGCGGCGATGCCGACGCTTGCTAATCCTTTGCACTGGCGCTCTGTAGTAGAAACGAATCGGGCGATGTTTCGCTTCGAGTTGACGCTTGGCGAAAGAAACGTGAATGACGTTGCGCGTGAAGTCATACGTTATGAAAAGCCGCTTGGCAATGAAGCGGCGCTCATTCGTCACGCGGAAGAGGATAAACGCGCGGCGATTCTGCTCGACTTCGCGCGCTTTCCCGTCGCACGCGTCGAAGGCGATTGCCGGAGCGGAGCGTTCGTGCAATTCGCTGACTTACGCTACACTGAACCCGGCTCAAGCGGGCGCGGAAATTCCTCTCTGCAGGTTCCCGTTTCATGCGCGCCGCAATAGATTTTGGAAGAAGCAAATGAACGAAACCACGCGCACGGAAAAGGAAGGCGAAGAAAGCGGAGTCTCGAAAGATGGTTTGTCTTCGCTTCACACTTCCGGACAATTACTTATTCCCACGCGCGGCAAACGGCAAACGCTCGCCAGCGTGCGCGTTTCGTTCGGCGGCTATCTTTCCGCCGCGTTTGTTTTAACCTTTGCCGCCTTCATTCTGATTCAAGCCGAGAGAGACGCGGCGGCGCTCGCATTATTGTGCTGCGCATGGCTTATCCTTCCCGTCTTCGCCTTCCTCGAACGCGTAAAGTTCGACGGTCAAACTTTATTTCGCAGCGGCCTCGTCGCGCTTCTTCACAAGCGCCTCACAAAACAAGCCCTCGAACTTAAAATCGACGACATCGAGCGGATTGAAACAAACGCCGTGCGAACTTTGCGGCGCGGCGGGCGCGTGCGTTATCGCTATCGTAGCGAAGTGTCCGGCAACGATTTGCGGTTCGCGTTTGCTTCCGGCGGAAAGCAGTACAGGCTAATGGCGCGTCATCTTTTTTCGCTCGTCGGCGACGACAAACTCGACGCGCGCACGACTGAACTACGCGATTATGTCGTTGACAAAAAAACACTGAACGAAGCGCACCGTGCTTTGCGCGTGGCAACGGATGAAGTGCTTGAAAACGCCGTCGAAGATTTCACACATACCGGAAAAAATTCTGCGCAGCAGCGCCGTCGCCTCACTGTTCATGAACACGCTTCGCCGGATGATGTCGAGCGCGGGCATCTGTTGCGTCGCGCCGGAAACGAACTGCGCATCGCCGGACGCTTGCGCGAAGCCGCCGAAGCCTTTCGCCGCGCGCTGCTGGTCGATTCGCGCGATGCTTCCTTGATTTACGAATGGGCGCGGCTACTTCGCTCGCAGGCGAGTGCCAAACGCGACGCACGGCTGCTCGCCCGCTCGCGCGCGGGCTTGTGGCTTGCCGCCAAGCGCTCTGGAAACGATGCCGCGCTTTTGTCTCGCATCGGCGAAAGCTTTCTGGAAGCGGGCGATATACGGCGCGCCACACACGCTTTTCGTCGCGCGCTGCAAAACGAAGACGCGCATATTTACCGCGCCGAATTAGGACTCGCGGACATCGCCCTGCGCACAGGAAAATTGGCGCATGTCGTGCATCACTACGGCGGCGCATCGCGTGTTGCGAAAGACCGCGCGGCGGAACGCTTCGCCCTGCGTGAAGCGGATTACTACGCGCGGCTCAACAGCGACGACCATTATCTCGCGCTCGAACTGCGCCGCATTAATTGGCTGCAGCATCTGCAACGCGCGCGCAGCATCGCCGCGCGCCTGACCTTCACAGGCATCGGCCTCGCCGTCATCGGCGCAAACATTGACGAAGCCATACGCGTCACGGGGTGGTCGCTCGCATCCTCCGCGCTCCTCGCATGGCTCTGCGCCATCTTCGCCGAAAAGTTCTTCACACACAGACGCGCCGCACACCACGCCGAATAACATCCTGTTGGGTGGAACAAATTCGCGTTTTCGGTGTCCAAAGAATATCAAATTTTTTCTACAAACAGAGTTGAGATGAAAAAGTACATTCTTCGTTTGCTTGTTGCTATTCTCGCTTTTTCTATTGGCACAGCGACTATTTACTTCTTCGCGTGGGATAAAATAAAAACTATAAATCCTTATAGGACAACCCATTCTTCTGAAAACAATAGCCCGTATTCTATTCTTGAAGGTAAAACCGTCCGAATGAAACCTTACGGTGCGACATTTGACATACCCGAAAGCTGGCTTGTGCCAAACCCTGTACCTGAACCTGCGAAAAATCTTTACTTAAGTTGGGATGAATTGAACTATTTGTACTGGAACGACGGCGGTGATGCGGAAGAAGCACAAGTTATTAATTCCGTTCTTTCATTTAAAAACTGCGCGGCTCATGTTGGAGATAGAGGTTGGGGGAATTATTTGTGGAATGACTTGCAAGCTAGAGTTTATGTTACAGATTTAACGCCAGAAAAAATTGCTGCCAGAATTGAAAACCAAGGACGGGATGAAGCCTCTCATGTTTTTGAACGCGCCTCTGTAATTTCCGGCAATCACGGAGAGTGGGAGAAGCGAACACTGGATATTTTAGATGCGCCTGCATATTCCGATTTTAGTCTGGATAAGAACTTAGATTTTTATTATCGTTCTTTCGGTAACAAAACAGTTGTTTTCGTTTTCCTACATGCCGGAGGATTTGATGAAACTATTAACGGAATTCTAAACTCATTCATGTGGTCAAATGAAACTTGAGGGACGCCGATGTTCCGCCTAGAAACAAGTTGAATAGTCATAGATAAGCGCAGGTTGATGTTCAGTGCTTCCCTAAAACAAATAGCCAGCGCCGTTGGGAATAAACAACGGCGCTGGCTATTTTGTTCAAGGCTTCCGCGTGCTTTTTACATTTCAGGTGCGGGCTTTTTGGTGCGCGGCGTTGCGGGTTTCTTAGCCGTGGTGCGGCGCGTGTTTTGGGTCTGTGTCTCTGCGTCGCGTTTCGTGGTTTTGGTTTTCTTCGCCGACGGTTCCATCACTGAATCAACGATGTCGGAAACGGCGGTGGCGGCTTGATCGACGAGGTGGCCGACGCCTGTGATGATTTCAGCGCCCAAGTCGCGTATGGGTTCGGGAACGATTGTGCGTGCCGCCTGTTCTGCGGCGGAAGCAACGGCGGCGAGAGCTTGCGCGGGTTCTGCCGCTTCCGGGTTTAGAAATGCGTCCCAGCGATGGCGCGTCTGCGTGGTTTGCGGTTCGGCGAGGCGTTTGAAGACCATGTCGGTGACGGCGTTCGTGACCCAGTTATGATAAAACTCGCCGACGGAGTGCAAGTCTGCGTCCGGCGCAGGGTTCATAAAATCTATCGCGTAAGGCACGCCGTCTTTGATCGCAAACTCGACTGTGTTGATGTCGTAGCCGAGCGCGCGGCAAATCGTTCGCACGTCGTTCGTCACGCGTTCCGCTAATTCCGCCGTCAGGTAATTAGGATTGTTGATGTACTGCTCACCCGACAAATAAGCTTTGCGCGGATCGTAGGGCATAATCATTACGTCTTCCTGCCCTATGCAGTAGCAGCGCACGAATTGATCGAAGTCTATGAACTCCTGAAGCGTCATGCAAAGCGTTCCCGTTTGATCGTACTCGTGCCAGAGTTGCTCCATCGAATCAACGCGCGAAACATTTTTCCAGCCGCCGCCGTCAAACGGTTTCATAATGGCGGGCAAGCCGACGTAATCCACCACGGCCTGCCAGTCGAGCGGGAATTCTAGGTTGCGCAAGCTCTCGCTGGTGACGCCTTTGATATACGCTCTTTGAGGCAGCAGCACAGTCTTCGGAATGGCGACGCCCATTTTGGCGGCAAGCGCGAAGTTGAAAAATTTATCGTCGGCAGCCCACCAGAAAGGATTGCTGATAACCTTCGTGCCTTCGAGCGCGAGGCGTTTCATCGACGCTCTGTAAAAGGGAACTTCATGCGAAATGCGATCAATCACCAGATCGTATTGGCGCGGTTCGTCGAGACGCACACCGCCGAGTGTTATAAATTCCGCAACGACCTCTCCTTGCCCGCGCTCGTTAATACTTTTAATCAATGCTTCGGGAAACGATTCTTCGCGCCCGACCAGAATGCCGACTTTTTTCATCGTTTGATAATCCTTCCTTCAAGCGCGTGACAGGCACGCGATTTATTTTCTGTTTTGTATAGAAAACGCTTTTAGTGCTATTCAAAACCGTGAACTTTACCGCCGCCCGCCGCTCGTTGTCAACGCCTGTTCGTTGTCCGGGCATCCGTTATTGATAGCTAGTGCATCCAAAACCTTGCTCTGTTTATATGCAGACAAAGCGCGTAACTCTTTTGTCCCGGCTGTGTTACAATCAACCAAACGAAGTTGCACGTATTCCTTGCGCGCCTTGCGCGCGCTTAAGTTACAAAGAGCTTGTTTTAAGGAGAGTTTTCCTGTGTTTCGACGCATCATTTTATCGATTCTCGCGCTGGCAGTGCTGCTCGGCAGCGTTCCTTTCTTGTCACATAGCCATGTTGTGCGCGCTGACGACAAAAAGAAAAAGGCCGATGACAAAAA
Organism: Pyrinomonadaceae bacterium; assembly: GCA_051000345.1. Taxonomy (GTDB): domain Bacteria; phylum Acidobacteriota; class Blastocatellia; order Pyrinomonadales; family Pyrinomonadaceae; genus JBHENC01. The sequence goes on from JBPCOJ010000123.1 coordinate 5,416, forward strand.
CAAAAAAGAGGCCGTGCTGACTGCCGATCAGATCGCTGAATCCGTCATCTTTATTTACAGCAATCGTTTGGGACGCGCCGTTTTGGAACAGGTGCGCCGCAACGGTGTCGAGCGCGGGCGCGTAACGCGTCTCGGCGCTGACGGGCGCACGGAAGACGCCACGTATGAGCGCCGCTTCGTGCGCGGCGAAAACTCTGCCAAAGACAAGATTCGTCTCGACCAGAAATTGCCTTCCGCAGAATACTCCCTTGTTTACGGCAGCGGGCGCACATTCGGCATCGTCAACGGCTCGCAATTTGAACCGCGACGCACCGCGACCAGTGATTTTCTCTCGCAGCAGTGGCACGGGATCGACGCGCTTTTGCGTTACAAGGAAAACGGCTCGGCCTTAAAACTAATTGGCAAGGATATACAGCAGGGCGTCGATTTTTATGTGCTCGAGGTGACCGACAAGGAAAAGCGCAGCACTCGCTATTACATCAGCACGAAAACCCTGCGCGTCATGCGGCTCGATTACGAAGAGCCTGCGGCAGAGGGCAGCGCCACCCCGCTCGTTAAATACATGCGCAAGTTTTACGATTACCGCGCCACGCAGAATACGCTCGTGCCGTATCGCTCCGTGCTTTACGAGGACGGAAAGCAAACACAGGAATCGCATGTTCTGAGCGTGCTCTACGGCATTAAGATGGACGATTCGTATTTTCAGGGGCCGGATGCGCAGGCCAACGCCTCGTAGCTGCATTGCCCTTGCTTCGTCTTTCCAGATAGTTAGATACAGCAAAAAATGGAAGACAAGGATTGCCGCATTGTACCGGCGGCAATGGTCTTTAATAACGCTTCTTAATTTTGGGAACCGATATGCACTTCGCGCGTTTCAACACACACGCGCTTCTGCTCCACGCGCGTTTCCGCGAGAATGGTATATACGCATGTCTGAATGCCGCTTGTCCACGCGGCTATGACGCTTTCCGGTTGATGTTGCAGGTTGAATCACGTTGTAAGCTTCAGGCTTCTGGTTCCGGCTAATGAGATGAGCAGTACGCTAACCTCAATTGACGAATTGTATTTCGGCGCGGGCGCGTCGGATGCCGTCGCCGTGCCGCTTCATGGCCTTGCGGCGGGGCAAACAATTACGAGCGAAGCGCTTTCCGATCATGCTTTGCTGGAAGCGACTCGCGCGGGCGACGAAACCGCTTTTGCAGAAATCGTTCATCGCTACCGCAACCAGATAACCAACTACATTTATCGCATGACGAACGATTACGATGGCGCTGTCGATCTCGCGCAAGAAACGTTCGTGCGTGTTTACGGCGCGATGGAACGCTATCGCACGGACTATGCTTTCTCGACGTACATCTATCGCATCGCCACTAATCTTGCGATCAGCGAATTGCGCAAACGCAAGCGCCGCCGCCTTGTTTCGCTCACGGCGCTTTTCGGCGAGCGCGCGGAAACGGAAACATGCGAGTTCGATCCGCCGGATGCGCAGCCGCTGCAGGACATCACTTTGATTGAAAGAGAGCGCCGCACGGCAATCGCCAGCGCCATTGCGACGCTGCCGGAAAAATACCGCGCGCCGCTTGTGCTGCGAGATGTCGAAGGCAAAAGCTATCAGGAAATCGCCTGTATTCTGGAGATGAGCGAAGGCACCATCAAATCGCGCATCAGCCGCGCGCGAACATTTCTGCGCGACAAACTGCGCGCTTATTTATAAACAGCAGGAGCATTTTGTCTTCCATGAATTGCAGCGCATTTCGCAGTCATCTCGAAGAGCTTTCACCGGATAGTGTCCTGCGCGGCGAAGTCCAGTCGCACGTTGCTGCCTGTCCAGCGTGCGCTGATTTCTATCACCAGCATTCGACTCTAAATAATTTGATTCAATCCATTGATTGTGTCGCTGCGCCGCCTGATTTCAACCATAAATTAAATGCGCGCCTTAACCTTGCCCGTCACGCGCTCCCGTCGCCACGGTTTTTGTATTTGAATTTCATTCCCGGCACCGCTTCGATTGCCTTCGCTTCCTTTTTTGTGCTCGCCGTGTGCGCCGCCGTGCTGCTCAAGGAAACGCAATCCGGCGACAACGCCGCGCCATCGCGCCGAGCGCAGCAAACACAAACTGTCGCCGTCCTCGCGGATTTCCCTGAATCTGCACAACCCGCGCCGCTTAATGATGTGCCTGTCAACAGACGAGACGGCTACACTAATATAGCCAGCGCTTCACCGAAGATTACCGCTATTTCTTCCCCGAAAAGATCGATTGATGGCAAATCCAAGTCAAACTTTGTTGATTTGAGAAGAGAAGCGGGCGCTCCTGAAAAGGACTCGAAGGCAATCGAGATTATCGCGCCGCAGACGAAGTCCGCTGTGTTCAGCTCCGGCGCAGCGCCGATTATCACGCGCCCTGCCGCAACGAGTTTAACCGACACACAGAATCCGTCCGGCAACTTGATTGAATCTCCGCAGGCAAAAGAATCAGTCGCCAATCCGTTTCTTGCGAGCGGCGTGGAAACAAAAACGCTCACCGCCCGACTCGCTAACGGTTACGGCACAAGCGGCGGTCTGTTCGTCGTTTCTGTGCAACCGCAAAGCGCAGCCTTTCGCGCAGGACTTCGCTCCGGCGATGTCATCGAAGCGGTAAATAATCAAGCGCCTTCCGGCGCGCGCTTGCCGCAAAATCTCAAAGACGCGAACGGCCTCTCGCTCACCGTCGCGCGCGGCAATCAAAGACTTTCCATCATCATTCCGACACCGCAATCCACCCATCAATAACTCCGCTGCCGCTTGCGCGGATGCGCCGCCCCGACTGTGAATCTGACAGAGCATAAGACTCTGGCTGTCTTTCTTTGTTCTGTGCTAAGCTATGCGCTTCCGAAGCTCGCTGCCTAAAATAATCACGTTGGGAGTCACACGCTGCTCCTATGTTGCGCAAAGCCGTTTCGCTTTATCACGAACTATTAACCGAGTCCGATCTTGCAGAGTCTTCAAGACAAATGCTCGACGAAGGTTTGGAGCGTTCCCGTTTAATCTTCGGCGGACGCCGCCTTTCTCCATACCTGCGCCCGCACTTTGTGACAGAGCAGGATTTCGCGCGCGTTACCACAATCTGCGAAACCATCTGGAGCGCCATCGAAAAAGTCAAAGATGCCGCCGTGCAGAATCCCGCGCTCGTTGACGAACTCGGCCTCACAGAAATTGAGCGCGAATTAGTCGCCATCGATCCCGGCTACAAAGCCGTTTCGCCCACCGCGCGACTCGATTCCTTTCTGACGGATGACGCTTATAGCTTCGTCGAACTCAACGGCGAAAGCCCCGCCGGAATCGCCTACGCAGACGCTGCCTACGACATCTTCAGCCAGCTTCCTGTGATGCGCCGCTTTACGGAAAGCTATAACTTGCGTCAAATGCACGGACGCGAGCATTTGCTCGATGTGCTGCTGCGCGCGCACGCCGAATTTCTCGGACGCCAGCCGGATCATGCGCCCCGCATTGCAATTGTCGATCTCAAGGGACTACCGACGCAGAAGGAGTTTGAGCTGTTCAAGGATTTCTTCGAGGGCAAGGGCTATCCCTCTGTTATCTGTTCGCCGGATGAACTCGAATTCTCGGACAACCGGTTGCGCGCCGGAGACTTTGAGATAGACATTGTTTACAAGCGCCTGCTCGTCAACGAATATCTGCCGATCATGGACGAATATCCTGCGCTGCTTGATGCTTGCCGCGCCCGCGCCGTGTGCATGGTCAATAGCTTTCGCTCGAAACTAATCCACAAAAAAGCTCTCTTCGCCGTGCTCACGAATGAACGCCACGCCGCGCTTTTTTCAAGGGGGGAACAGGCGGCGATTCGCGCGCATGTGCCTTGGACGCGTGTTGTCCGCGAAGGCCGCACGCAGCACAAGAATGAAAGCATTGATCTGCTCGAATTCACGCGCGCCAACCGTGACCGCCTCGTGCTGAAACCGAACGACGATTACGGCGGTCACGGCATTTATATCGGCTGGGCGACGGATGATGCAGGCTGGAACGAAGCAATGCAAACGGCGCTCGCCGACGGCGATTATCTGGTGCAGGAACGCGTCCCGACGGCGCGCGAAGTTTTCCCCGCGCTCATGGAAGACGGCTCCATCGAATTCACCGAACAACTCGTCGATCTCGATCCGATGCTTTTCTTCGGCAAAGTCGGCTCGGCCTTCACGCGCCTTTCCTTTACGGAACTCGCCAATGTTTCTTCCGGCGGCGGCATGGTACCCACATTTCTCATCAGCGAAAAGAAATGAACGAAGCGAAGAGACGCAACAAACTCCATCCTAAAAATCGCGGCGGCGCGCGCACCGTCGTTTGTTGGAGCGCACTCGTGTTGCTTTACGGCTTGCTTTGCGCCGCTCCTCCTGCTGCCGCTCAAAGTACAATCCCGCCTGTGACCGACGCGTTGCCTTCATCTGCTGCGCTCAATGTTTCAGATCAAACAACTGAAAGCGAAACCGACGAGCCGGAGTTTATTGTGCCTTCGCGCCCGACTGTTTCCAATCCGGCGGAGTTTCAGAAACCGGGCGTGCTGCAACTCGAATACGGATACGACGCAAACTTTCGCGCAGACGATTTTCGCACGATGCAGCGCACGCCGCTCGCATTGCGTTTTGCCATCAGCCGCCGCTTTCTCTTTGAATTAGATAACGATAATCTGCTATCGCAAACACCCGTTGACGGCTTACGCACAATTGGCGTCGGCGATACTCAATTAGGCTTGCAGGGCGTCGCCATTCACGAAACGCCGGATCATCCCGCGCTCGCTTTCGCTTACTACATCAAACTGCCGTCGGCGAGCGTCGCCAAAAATCTTGGCACGGGTCGCGTGGATCACAGCTTTATCACGCTCGTGAGCAAGAAAGTCAGTAAGACGACAATCGATTTCAACGCCATATATCTTCTCACCGGAAGACAGAACGAACGCGGCTATGCTTCGAGCGGGCAGGCGGCGGTTGCTTTCTCGCGCAACGTTTGTGAAAAAATCGGCGTGCAGGGCGAACTCTCCGGCCAGAGCCGCAATGACATGCAGTCGGGCGAAGTCTTCGCGCTCGGAGCCGCAACTTATCAACTCAATCGCCGCGCTGTTTTCGACGCGGGATTGCGCTTCGGATTAAATGCTGCCGCGCCGCGCTTCGGCGTTTTCGCGGGCGTGACTTTCGGCATCGCCGATTTCTACAAAAGCAGGCAGCACTGATCCAGTACAATGTTGTAGCGGATCGAGCTAAACAAATGAGAGCAGGGAAGAAACAAACGTGGCTGAAGAATTAGACGCGAAACAAGGATTGCCGCAGGACGAGCGCCGGTCTGCCGAACGCGCGCGCTTGATTGTTGACGTGTTTTTTAACGGCACGGACGCGACGGGCGTCGCCAGCACAAAGGACATCAGCGCGGGCGGCCTTTACATGAACACGCAAACCGAATTGCCCGAAGGCGCTGTGCTGATGATACGCATTCCATTCAGCGACGGGCAGCAAGTCGTCGTCAACGCAGAAGTCGTTTACAGCAATCCGGGACACGGCGTCGGCCTGCGCTTTCAAGGATTGACGGAAAAAGACCGCGCTTTGATGGAGCGCGAATTACCTGCGGCGTGACGATTGAATCTGCTGAAGAAAATGCACGGCGATTACGCTGGCAGCAGCTTTCAACAAACACGCGCCATATGCTAGACGGAAAACTCCGAGGCTTATACGAGCACGCCGATAATGGAAGCGCCTTCGATGCGCTGGACGTTGATAAACAACAATCGCTGCTCGTCTTCGCACACAGGCTCACAGAATTAAACTTGTGGTATTCAATCGAGCGCATTGAAAATGTTTACGGCGCGGGCGGAGTCGGCATCAATTTTACAGCGTGGCCGTTGCTCGAATCCGCATTGCGGCGGTGCATAGATTTCACCGCCATGTTCGCCAAGCACAAAGGCGCTTCCGTAGGCTTTCTCGAACGCGGGCGCACGCTGGCCTCGCTTCATTTTCTTCGCGCAGCAAAGCAACCGGAGCCGAATAATTTAAGGCAACCGGAGCCGGGCAGTTTGTGGAGCGCACATTTTGATCTTTACAGTCCGCTCGCTTTTCCCAAAGGTATGTGGAAACACTTATTGCAAGAAAAGCTGCGAAAGGAAACACCCGATTGGCGTCGCATCAAACACACTTTGGGCTACGGAAATAGGGCTGACTGCGCGTCCGAGTTTTAATTGATGTTGTGACCGTCGTAGTGTTTTGCGAATGTCCGTGCAGATAGTTTTGAAGGAAGGAGATTGAAATAATGTTCGATCAATTTACTCTCGGCATCGAAGAAGAATTCCAGATTGTCGATCCGCAGACGCGCGAATTGCGCTCGCATGTTTCCGAATTTCTCGAAGAAGGCAGAATGATTTTGGGCGAGCAAATTAAGCCCGAAATGATTCAGTCGATGATTGAAGTCGGCACGGGCATTTGCCGCAACATACAGGAAGCGCGCGCCGACATTACACGCCTGCGCGCGATTATCTCGAATCTCGCGCGCCGCAAGGGACTCGAAATCGTCGCCGCCTCGACGCATCCGATTTCGCACTGGCAGGATCAAAAAATTTCCGACGACGCGCGCTACGAAATCATCGTCGAAGAAATTCAAATGGTCGCGCGCTCGCTTCTAATCTTCGGTCTGCATGTGCATGTCGGCGTCTCCGATCCTGACCGCGCGATTCACATTATGAACGCCGCGCGCTATTTTCTGCCGCACATGCTGGCGCTCTCGACTTCTTCGCCGTTCTGGTTGGGTCATAACACGGGACTGAAATCCTATCGCTCCGAAGTCTTCAAGAAATTCCCGCGCACGGATATTCCAGACCACTTCGATTCGCACAGTTCGTTTCAGCGCTACGTTGATCTACTTATAAAAACCGGCTGTATTGATAACGGCAAAAAGATTTACTGGGATGTGCGCCCGCATCCGTTTTTCCCGACGCTCGAATTTCGCATCTGCGATATTCCGACGCGCGTTGACGACACCATCGCCATCGCCGCCCTTTTTCAAGCCATCGTCGCCAAACTCAGCAAACTGATTGACCAGAATCTTGGCTTTCGTCTTTACCGCCGCATGTTAGTGCAGGAAAACAAATGGCGCGCGGTGCGTTGGGGACTCGACGGCAAGATGGTTGACTTCGGCAAGCAAAAGGAAGTTCCCGTGCGCGACCTCGTGCTGGAGCTTCTGGAATTCGTGGATGATGTGCTGGATGATTTAGGCTCGCGCAAGGAAGTCGAACACGTCCATACTATTTTGCAGCGCGGCACATCCGCCGACGAGCAATTGCAAATCTACCGCGAGACGGGAGACCTGCGCATCGTCGTTGATCGCCTGATCGAGCGCACAATGGAAAACGTCCCGCGCGACATTGATATGAGCAACGCGGCATCAACCGTATAAACTCGTGCTGGGCGGCTGAATTGTTTATTTGATAGGAGACGAAATCAGTGTTCCGAAAAACCAGTAATCCTCTTATCTTCGCTATGTTTCTGTTATCGATTCAATTGGCGTGCATCCCATTTGGTGATGCGTGGGTGAAATTCTCCGGTCACATTAAAGATATAGAAGGAAAGCCAATCAAAGGCGCACAGATTAAAATCTTATTCGATGGTAAGCCTGAGAGCGACCATTCTGAAACACAATCCAATGAATTAGGCGAGTACAATTTTTTTGAAAATTCTTATCCGGGCGAGTTTGAGTTTGTAGTTATTGCAGCTAAAGATGGCTACAAGATTTATACAGAGAAAATGACGGGCAAAAAGGCGAACAACCTTAAAAATCTAGAGATAGTTTTATACCGCAATTGATTCTTGATACGGATGCAAAAATAGCTTACCGTCAATTATACGGCAAGCTATTTTGTATGTAGATTTTTGAGAGCGAATATCCAAAACGTCTTACACAGACACCATGCAACTCGCTTTCATCGCGCCGACGTGGACGAGCGATTCGCGCAGGAAATTCTCGAAGATAATGCGCCCGTCGCGCGATTCGTTCGGATGCTCCCAACGCGTCGCGCGGTCTTTGTTCCAATCCTCAAAAGATTTTTCGAGGTGAAACTGCACCGTATAAATTAGTTGCCCGCCGGAGCGCTTGACCATCATTTGATTGCGGCAGAGATACGCCGTCGCCAGAAGCTGAAAATCTTCAGGCACGCGGTCTAGTTGCAAGCCGTGATTCTGCCACACGCGAAGAATGCGCGCTTCCTTTGTGTAATCCTGCCAGACGCCCGACTTGTCGTTATCGATGCCGCAAAAGACCGGGTCATCCGGCGCGGTGATGCGTATGAAGCGGTACTGATACTCGTTGATGCGCCCGTCTCTGCGTTCACTCTGCTCCAAGTTGTCGAGCGTCGTGATGCGTGCGCCGAAGCTCAAGCCGACGAGTTGATGCCCGCCGCAAATGCCGAGCACGGGCGTTTGCGTCTGCTGCACAAAGCTTGCGAAGTTCTTCAGAATGTCCGCGTGATAAAAATCGAAATCGGTCAGCGTGCCGCTCAACACAATCGCCTGCGGCTGAAACTCTGCGACGGCGGCGGGAACTTCCGAAACGTGCGCAACCTGCATTTCAGGATGCTGCACGAGCCGTCCGATGTTGTTGAGAATATTATTGAGCGCCAGCCCCGCGATTTCTCGTTCCCGTTTAAGGCGCGATGCGGCGCTTCGTCCCCATTCCTTGCGCGCAACGTCCGAAATGTCGTCTTCATTGCGCAACAGACTATCCACGACCAGCACGCGCGCCGTCTCGATACGCTTTTCTATCGGCTCATAGCGGCAAAAAGCGCGTTGGTTGAAGGGAAACGGCATCGGCTCGGAGACGTCGGGCGGCGTCTGCATAGCGGGTTCGTCGATAAGCGTTTCTTGTATCATCTTTGGAAAAGTCGAGCCTCTAACCTCACCCGTTACTTCGTGCATTTCATGCGCTCCGTTGCTTCGTGTTTTGATTAAAATGCGGACGATCCGCGCCCGCGCCAGCCTCTGCAATTTCTTCGCGCACAGTAGCTATCAACGTCCGGCGAAGACGCGTGCGAAAGGTTGCGCTGCGATTTGCCGCAAGGTGATCGATTAGCAATAACATGCGATGCCATGCGAATTCTAGTTCATCCGCGAACCGCGAGAGTTGCGAAATATCATACGGCACAGCGAAATCCGTGTTGCCTGTGCGCGCAAAGACAGATAAATATCTGGCCGTCGCCAAGTCGGGACACATCACGCGCCGTCGTCCGAGTTTAAGCTCGACGCCGAGCAGAGTGTACTGCACTTCGACATTGCCTTGCTTCGTCGGAAGTTCGAGATGGTACGCGCGCGTTCGCTTCGTCAGAATCTGCGCGCGGTAAACATGTGGCAGCCACGCTTCACCGAGTTGTTGCCTGACTTCTGCCGCAAGCGAGGCAAGCGAAGATGACGCATCGGCTTTTTGCGTTTGAAGTGCCACGACGGTTACAGGCGGATTCGGCGCGATGAGTCCTACGGCTTCGCTGATGGCGCAAACATTCATAAAACTTAACTGTGTTATTCAGCGCGCAGCAGCAACAGTCTTATCGTTGCGGAAGGCGTCGAGCACTCGTCCCGGAAAAATCCCCAGATAAAAGACGCCGAGCACTGTGATGATTATAACCGCTGCGATGCTTCGAGTGATAACCGGCGCGCGCCATTCCGTCGTTCGCTCGCGGAAAAACATCACGACGATCAAGCGCAAATAATAGTAAACGGAAATCGCAGAGTTCAGCACGCCAACGATTACAAGCCCGTAATAATGCTGATTCAAAGCCACGCGGAACACCATTACCTTGCCCATGAATCCGGCTGTCAAAGGCAATCCGAGCAGGCTCAACAAAAATAAGGAAAGCGTGAAGGCCAGCACGGGCGCGCGGAAACCTATGCCGTTGTAATCTTCGATTTCCGTGCGGCTGTCATTATTGCGCGCCATGATCGTGACGATGGCAAACGCGCCCAGATTCATCAGCGCATACGTCAGCATGTAGAAGGCCACAGCCGACAGCGCTTCGTCTCGCTGGGCGATGTCTGCGGCAGCGCCAGCGGCGACGAAACCGACGAGCGCGTAACCCGCGTGAGCGATAGACGAATAAGCGAGCAGGCGCTTGACGTTCGATTGCACGATGGCGGCGACGTTGCCGATGGTCATCGTCAGTATCGCCAGCACGACGAGCGATGTGAGCCACGCATCATGCGCGAGTCCGGCGGTGCTAGCGGTGGCGGCAACAAACGGAAAGCCGAAGACGAAGACGCGCAGGAACGAAGCGAACCCGGCGGCCTTCGGCCCCGCTGCCATAAATGCCGTGACCGGCGTCGGCGCTCCTTCGTAAACATCGGGCGTCCAGACATGGAACGGCGCGGTGGCGACTTTGAAACCGAAGCCGACGAGCATCATCGCCGCGCCCGCAAACAGCAGCGGTGGATACAGCGCAGCGTTCGATGTAATGCGGTCGGCAATCAGCGTGATGTTGGTTGTGCCTGCTGTTCCCGCCGCCGTCGCCGTTGCGCCGTATACGAGCGCGATGCCGTAAAGCAAAAACGCGGAAGAGAATGATCCGAGAATAAAGTATTTGAGCGATGATTCGTTCGAGCGTAAATCCGTGCGGCGAAAGCCAGCCATCACGTATGTCGCAATGGAAAGAATTTCTAATCCTAAAAAGATGATTACCAGATCATTGCCGGACGCCATCAGCATCATGCCGGATGTGGCAAACATCAGCAGCGAATGAAACTCGCCCGCCGGAAGTTTTTCGCCTTCGATCCATACCATCGACATCAAAATCGTCAGCGCCGACACGAGCAGAAAAATCAGCGTGAAACTAAGCCGCAGTTTGTCGAGCACGATCATGCCGTTAAAAGACAGGGTACTGCCGTCCGATGCCGTCCACAGCGCAACGCAGGCGATGCCCGCTGCGACGAGTCCCGCGAGCGAAAGGCCGCCCGTAATCCAGCGCTGCGTCGGTTTCACGAACGCATCCATCAGCATCACGAGCACGCCCGCGAGCATGACGATTAGCTCCGGCATGATCGAAGTGAAATTGATGTCGGGTGAAGGTATCTGTAATGCTAAAAGATGAACCATGTTAAAGAGACCTTTATTTGACTCGCGCGCTTTTGTTCATCGCGGCTGACGGCTCGGCTATTAGAAGTTTATCGAAACGCGCGCGCCATAAAGCCTTGTACTTTTCCGCCGTTGCCGCCATGCCGAACTGTTTGGCTGTGAGCGCGCCTTCCTTGTCGTAAAGCAGCACGAGAGGAATACGCACGCGCGCGGAAAACTGCGCGTAGGTCAATTTCGTCGGATCGCGCAGCACTGGGAAACTCATTTTGTTAGCCTTCGCAAAGCCGCGCAATTCCTTATCCGAAACTTCTTCCGGCGCATCGAGGCTAATCCACAAAAACTTTACTGGCCGGTTTTTGTATTCGGTTTTCAATTCTTCGAGCGCGTGAAGTTCTTCAGCGCACGGAGCGCACCAAGTCGCGCCGAACGAAACAAGCACTACGCTGCCGCGCATCTGTGCCAGATCATAAGTCTTGCCGTCAAGACCTTTGAGCGCAATAAGCGGCGGCTCTTCTTCTATCATTGACTGCTGCTGTTGCGCCTTTACAGATGGCGTGTTAAGCAGCGCACAAGCAAGAAGGGCAAAGGCGAGAAAGAAAGATGTGTAAAACTTTTTCATCATAGCAATTATCATGGCAATCAATATAGCGATCAATGTAAAGTAGTCGTGTGCAAAGCATTTGTGTTCGGCGGCGTGTTGATCCTCTTCGCCGTGAAGGAGCCGCCGCTATCGGGAACCGCGACGCGCACGCGCACGGCTTCGACGCTCTGGCGCGAGCGCGCCAAAAACGGAGCCGGATAGACGCCCATATAAAGCATTAAAAAGAGCAGCGGCAGCAGCAACCCGATCTCGCGCGTGTCGAGGTCTAAGAGTCGTTTATTTTTAGGATTAGTGAGTCTTCCGAAGACGACGCGCTGCAGCATCCACAGCATATAAACCGCCGCCCAAATTACGCCCGTCGCCGCGAACATCGCCGTAATCCACGAATAGCGAAAAGCCGAAAGCCATGTGCCGAGCAGGATCAGGAATTCACCGACGAAGCCATTGAGAAACGGCAACCCGATTGAAGACAGCGACGCGAAAACGAAGAAGGTCGAAAAGAGCGGCATCTGCGTTGCCAGCCCGCCGAACTCTGAAATCATGCGCGTGTGCCGTCGCTCGTAAATCATGCCGACAAGCAAAAAGAGCGCGCCCGTCGAAACGCCGTGATTGAGCATTTGGTACAGCGCGCCCTGCATTCCTTGTTCCGTGAAAGAGAATATGCCGAGCACGACGAATCCCATGTGGCTGACGGAAGAATACGCGACGAGTCGTTTGACATCCGGCTGCACCATTGCGACCAGCGCGCCGTAGATAATGCCGATCACGGAGAGCGTGATAATCACAGGAGCGAAATAACGCGAGGCAGTCGGAAAAAGCGCGAGATTGAAACGCAAGAGTCCGTATGTTCCCATCTTCAGCATTGCGCCCGCAAGAATAACGGAACCGGCAGTTGGCGCTTCCGTGTGCGCGTCCGGCAGCCAAGTGTGAAATGGAAAGAGCGGCACTTTAATAAAGAAGGCAATGGCGAAGGCGAGGAAAATCCAGTATTCGGCGCGCGGCGCGCGAGCCGCTAAAGATTGACCGCCCTGCATCGCCGCGAGAATCAATGTGTAGTCGAACGTGTTGTAAATAAAGTAAAGCGCGATAATGCCGACGAGCATTAGGAGGCTGCCGAGCGCCGTGTAAACGAAGAATTTTGTCGCAGCGTAAATGCGCCGCTCCCCACCCCAGATACCAATCAGAAAAAACATCGGCACGAGCGTCGCTTCAAAGAAAAGATAAAAGACGAGCAGATCGAGCGACACGAAAACGCCGATCAGCGCGCTCTCTAAAAGCAGCAGGAATGAGTAGTAAGCGAGCGGGCGTTTTTCCACCGCGTTCCAACCCGACAAAATCGAAATCGGCATTAGCAGCGTCGAAAGCAACACGAGCCACAAACTAATACCATCCACGCCGACGTGATATTTCGCGCCGATAGCATTGATCCAAACATCGTTCTGCTCGAAATAGAATCCGGCTGCGGAGCGCGTCGCCGTGTTGCTCAACAGCATTAGCGAAAGCGCGAAAGTCAAAACGGTAAAGAGCAGCGCGATCAACCGGTAATTGTTGCTTACGGGCATGTTGTGATGCTCGCCATCCGTGCGCCCTGCGTCGTGTGCTTCTTGCGCTTGCGCGGGCGCGATAAAGCTGTACGCGACGAGCACGAGCGCGCCGACGATTGGAAGCAGAATCAAAATTGTGAGCAGAGATTGCATACGTTTTACCGAATGTAGGAATGGATGCCGGAATATGCGAAGTAGCCGATGAGTGCGAGCGCGCCGAGCAGAATAACCGCCGCATAGCCGCGCACGAAACCGTACTGCAAATAGCGCGCGACGGAGCCGATATTGCTCACGCTCCTGCCGAGGCCATTCACGATGCCGTCGATCACCGCGACATCGAAAATCTTCCACAAGCCTTCGCGCGACCCGACTTTGATCGGATTGACAATCGTCGCATCGTAAACTTCATCGACGTAATACTTGTGTTCCAAAATTCCCGGCATCTCGCGCAACGGCCTTGTTTGAAAGAGTCCCCAACCGACGCCGATGCCGACCAGCGCGATTAATATGGAGATGCCCGTAAAGAGCCGCTCATCATTTAATTCGCCAGCCTTCGGCACGCGCTCTGCCGTGTGTTCGCCCTGCGCGCCTTCGCCGACGGACAAAGGCGACGCACCGTTAATCGGCTGCGGCTTCGACGAAGATGCTTCAATCTGAGCCGCGCCCTTGTGTTCGCCCGCTTCATGTCCGAAATTTTCCGGCACATGCGCGATGGCAGGCTCAAGCGTGCTCTCGAAATAGTTCGGCACATGCAGACCGACAAAACTGCTCAACGCATACGGCACGCCGAGCAATCCGCCGAAGGTTGATAGCAGCGCTAACACGATAAGCGGCACAGTCATCGTCCAAGGCGATTCGTGCGGCACTTGCCCGTGCGCCAATCCATGATGTTCTTCATGCGCGTCATCATTCATATCATCGTCATGCGTGACGGAAGCAGTGCCAGCACCAACGTGCGCGCCCGGTTCGTGTTGCGGGCGATCTCCTGCGGAAGCTCTCTGCGCGTCGTGCGGCTTATCACCGATAGCATAAGCGTGTGCGTGCGCTTCGTCTGCTTCGCCGCCCGCGTGTGCGTCCTTGAATCTGTCCGTCCCCCAGAAGGTCATCACCATCAGGCGCGTCATGTAAACAGCCGTCAGCAGCGCCGTGATTGCGCCGACGATCCAGAGCGCTTTTCCGAAGCCTTCGATTTCTCCGCCCGCGCTCCAAGCCTTCCACAGTATTTCGTCCTTCGAGAAAAAACCCGCGAAGATCGGCACGCCGCAAATCGCCAGCCAGCCCGTCAGCATCGTTGCAAACGTAATCGGCATGTACTTCTTCAAATTGCCCATCCGCCGCATGTCCTGCTCGTGCTGCATTCCGTGAATAACGGAGCCTGAGCCTAAGAAGAGAAGCGCTTTGAAGAACGCGTGCGTCATCACATGAAAGATTGCCGCGACGAACGCGCCGACGCCGCACGCGAGCATCATGTAACCGAGTTGCGAGATAGTGGAATAGGCGAGAACTTTCTTGATGTCATTTTGCGCGAGGCCGATGGTTGCGGCGAAAAGCGCTGTTGCCGCGCCGATGACGGCGATAATCGCCATCGCCGTCGGCGCGTGCGTGTAAATTGCCGAGCAGCGCACGATCATATACACGCCAGCCGTCACCATCGTCGCCGCGTGAATCAGAGCGGAAACGGGCGTCGGCCCCGCCATCGCATCCGGCAGCCAAACGAAAAGAGGAATCTGCGCGCTTTTTCCCGTCGCGCCGATAAACAGCAGCACCGCAATTGAAGTGATTCCGCCCGCCACAATCGCGCCCCAAGTAAACGGATCAACAGCCATGCCCGCAATCGTTTTGAGCGCGCTCGTCACCACTACGCCGCCGACGTTCTTCTCGAAAAAGCTAATCGAAGGCGCGCCCGCTCTGCCCGTCAAAAAAAACACCAGCATCACGCCGAGCACGACGCCCCAATCGCCGACGCGGTTGGCGATAAAAGCCTTCTTCGCCGCGTCTCCGGCTTCTTCTCTGTCTGTGTAATAACCAATCAGAAGATACGAGCACAGCCCGACGCCTTCCCATCCGACGAACATCAACAAAAAGTTGTCAGCGAGAACGAGCGTCAGCATCGAGAACATGAACAGATTCAGGTACGCGAAAAAACGATAGAATCCCTTGTCGCCGTGCATGTAACCGGTTGCGAAAATGTGAATCAGCAAACCGACGAAGGTAATAAAGCACGCGTAGATGCCGCTCAAGCGATCCATCGCCAGACCGAAATCGGCGCGAAAATTTCCTACCTGAATCCACGTCCATAAATGATTAAGCGCGGGCGTGATATTGCCCGGCTCGCCGACATGCAATGCGCCGCCCGGCTTAAACGCAATCATAAACGCGACAACCGTCGAGACGCCGACCGCAGCGCACGCCACCACGCCGACAAAAGCCTCGCTGCGCACTCTGCGCCCGATGAGCCAATTAATCGCTGCGCCCACAAGCGGCGCGAAGATGATTAGATAAAGTGGATTCTGGGTCATGTTTTAACAGTTTTCTGTTTTCAGTTTTTAGTTTTCAGCCGAAGCTTTGCGCTTGAACTGAAAACAGAAAACTGAGAACTGTAAACTTAAAGCTTCAGCATGTTCGCGTCGTCAACGTCCAAAGATTCGCGGTTGCGGAAAATGGCGATGATGATGCCGAGTCCGACAGCCGCTTCCGCTGCTGCAACCGTCATCACGATAAAAACGAAAAGCTGTCCCGTCACATCGCGGAAGTAGCTGGAGAAGGCGACGAACGTTAAATTGACGGCGTTGAGCATCAACTCTATGCACATGAACATAGAAATAACATTGCGCTTAATAAGCACGCCGGTCACGCCGATGGTGAACAGCACGGCGGAAAGTGTTAGATACCAAGCAAGCGGAATCATTTGTGTTCGTGCCTCATAGTGGTTCGCCTTATGGTTCGGCGTCTCAATCTCTGTCTTTGCGTGCGTCCTGCAATCCGAGCACGCGCGCCGCTTCGGTTGTCGTGTGCGATACGACTTCCGTCGCGTCGCCGATTTTACGCGGATCGAGCGTCTGGGTTGTGAGCACTTGCGCGCCCGGAACGACGCGTGCTCCCGCCGGTAGAATTTGTGCGCGTCGCGCGAGCGTCATCGCGCCGACAATCGCCATCAACAACAGCACGGATGTAATCTCGAACGGCAAAAGATAAGTTGTAAAAAGTCCTGTCCCGATTGACGCGGTGAGTCCGACATCTGACGTCGTCGGATCGTTGAGACGCGCGGGCGTGGCCTGCACAAAGTAAATGATAAAAGCGGCCTCGGCGATTAACACACCGGCGAGCGCGACGGCGGCGGGAACAAGCAGGCGCAAGCGCATCGTGCCGCGTTCTTCCTCTTCGACATTGAGCAGCATGATAACGAAGACGACGAGCACCATAATCGCGCCCGCGTAAACGATGATCTGCACGGCGGCGATAAACGGCGCGGCAAGCAGCACATAAAGCGCTGCGAGCGCGATGAAAACGCCGATCAAGGAAATCGCGCTGTAAAGCGGATTGCGCTGCACGACCATCGAAACCGCGCAGCCGACAGCGAAGGAACTGAACAGCACAAAGATTATAACGGGAACATATTGTGCGATTTGTGCGATGACCATATAGATTAACGATAGGCGATTAATAACGGGCAGAGAATTATTCGTGCTACGACAACAACGACGACTGCCGCTCAAACGCCTCTGTCTCTGCCTTGCGTCCTACAAACTTATCAGTGAAAGCCGATCAGATCGTAAAAGCCTGTGACTTGCAGTGTTGCCGACAAAATGATGTTCAAAATAGCGGCGGGCAATAAAAATTTCCAGCCGAAGTCCATCAATTGATCGAAACGAAAACGCGGCAGCGTTCCGCGCAGCCAGATATAAAGAAAAAGGAAAAACGTGATCTTGCCCAAAAAGTAAACGAGGCCGAGCGGCACCGCGAGCAGCCATGAATTGTGCGCGACCAGATACGGCATTCCCGGCCCGTTCCAACCGCCCAAGAAAAGCGTCGTCGCCAGCATCGAGACCGTGAACATATTGACGTACTCGGCCATGAAGAAAAGCGCAAACTTCATCGCGCTATACTCCGTGTGAAAGCCCGCGACGAGTTCCGTCTCGGCTTCCGGCAAATCAAAAGGCACGCGGTTCGTTTCGGCAATCGCCGATATTAAATAAATAATAAAGCCGAAAAATTGCGGAATGATATTCCAACGCATTCCGTACCAGCCGGATTGCTGTTCGACGATTGTCGAAAGATCGAGCGTCCCGCTTATCATAATCACGCCGATCAGCGACAGTCCCAGCGACAGTTCATAAGAAATAAGCTGTGCGCTGGAACGCAAGCCGCCCATCAAACTATATTTGTTATTCGACGACCAACCGGCGAGCGCGATGCCGTAAACGCCGACGCTCGTCACGCCCAAAACATAAAGCAGCGCGACATCGAAGCGCGTCACGGCAAACTGCGTCGTGCCGATAAAGGGCAGCGTCAGCGTCGGCCCGAACGGATACACGATGATCGTCATCAGCGCTGAAATAATCGCTATCAGCGGCGCGATTGTATAAACGAACTTCGTCGCTTTGTCGGGCGTGATTTCTTCTTTGAGAATAAACTTGAGAAGGTCTGCGAACGGTTGCAGCACGCCGCCGTAGCCGACGCGGTTCGGCCCCAAACGTCCCTGAATCAGCGCCAGCACGCGCCGCTCCGCCAGCACCGTGTAGGCGACGATTATCAGCACAATGTTGAAAGCGAGCAGTATGCCGACGACTTTGAAACCTGTCTGGATAAGCGGATTATTCAAGTCCATACTTTAACTTTCCGTCACTAATTATTTAACTTTATTAACCGGTTGATCCGGGTGCGCCGGATTCGGCACGACCATGTGGTTGGCGCAGTCAGCCAATAAATCGAGCTTTTCCAAAACCGTTTGACCAATCAGGATTTCGTCGCCGAGCACAAGCGCTTCATCCGCCGTGCGTCGCCCGCTGATATTGATAGTCATGGGTTCGGTAATACCGACTATTTCCTTGCGCCCATCTGCAAATTCAGCAATGCGCTGACCGACGATTGACAATCCTAATTGCTCGACTACATGTACGGGCAGTATCGTGCAGACCGCGCCCGTATCAACGAGTGCCTTTGCTTCGTACCGGCGGACTTGATCTGCCGCTAATTGACCGCGCCGCAGCAGCCCTTCGTCAATAGCGTTCGTCAACTTAACCTGTACTCTGATTTCGCCCATTATTATTTAATCACCAGCCGTCGCTGTTTCCGCGCGGCGCAAATCCGGGTCGAGCGTAATCTGGTAAAGCGGCGAAATGGCGTGCGTCGGCGGCTCCGGGTTGCCCGCTGCAAGTAAAGGGAATTGCGGCACGCGTCCGGTCAACGTTCCCGGCTTGAATAATTCATGGCCGACGGGCGGCGTCTCCATGATCTTTTCCGCCGCTTCATTAGTTGCTTCGAGCGTCTGCCGCACGCTGTCAATTTCTTTGCTCAAGTCAACGCGCCCGGTAATTGTATGCTTCGCTTGCACGGGTTTCTTTTCGTCCTTCAAGAGCGGATAACGAAGTCCCGCATACGCCGGAACCTGCTCGGCAATCTCGCGGAATACAGCGCTCGCAGACATCTGGAAATTGAAATCGACGCCCAATGCTTCGGCAAGCAGCGCGGTAATCATCCAATCCTGTTTCGCTTGATGCACGGGCGAAATAGATTGCCGCGTGCGCTGCACAAGGCCGTCGTTATTTGTAAACGTGCCGTCTGTTTCGGCAAACGAAGCGGCGGGAAATACAACGTCGGCGTGCTTGGTCGTCTCCGTCTGAAACAATTCCTGCACGACGAGGAAATCGAGTTTGGCGAGCGACTCTTCGCGCCCGTCCGCTAAATGATCCGGTAAGAAACTACCCGCCACGTACATCGCGCGGACATTCTGGCCTGCCCCGTCGAGCAATGCAAACGCGCTTTTTTCAAGCCCGCGCATTAGTCCCATATCATGCACGCCGATGCTGTTGTTATAGAGCGGCAAGGGATGCAGCAGAATGCGCCTCGCGTCTGTGCCGAGCGTGTGCGGCATTTGCGCAATGATAGCGCGCGCCGCGACGCTCAATATGCCGCCGAACATCACGACCACATCGCCTTCGGCTTCGTTGAGCGTTTGGCGCAGAGTTTCAATTTCTTCTGCTTCGATGCCCATCTTGCGCGCCGCCATGCGCGTGTCGCCGTGATTCAGAAGCGCAAGCACGGCGGCGTCTTCCGTGCCGGGAAAAACATGCAGGAATTGCGTCGCCTGTTGCTTGAGACGAATCGGCACGCTGTTGACGATTAGAAGTTTCGCGCCGCCGTTGCGCACGGCCTGACGAATTTGCTTGCCTGTGAAGGGCTGCAATTCTTCGGGTTCGCCGCCGATCAGAAGAATGGTTTTCGCATGACGTATGTCGTGGTGCGTCGCAAGCTGCCCGCCCAAATTTTCAAAGAAGTTAGAAAGATCGAAGGCGTCCGTCGCAGTGTAGTTGTCTGTGCCGATTACTTCCGTCGCAAACTTTCGCAAAGTGTAATTGGCTTCGTTCGTGATACGCGGGCTGCCGACGATGCCGATTGATTCCGCTCCGTGCGCCGCTTTGATTTCCTGCAACTTTGCGGCGGCGAATTTGATCGCTTCATCCCACGTCGCGGGAATCAGCTTGCCGCCTTTTTTGTAACGGATTAAAGGCGTGCGCAAACGATCTTCGTGGTTGACGAACGGATGACCGAAGCGGCCTTTGATGCACAAAAATTCGCCGTTGTGACCATTAACGTAGCGGTCACGCGCGACGATGCGCATTAATTCTCCGGCGCGCGAGCCGAGCGACATTTCGCAGCCGTCCGAACAATATGTGCATGTCGAGATTGTTTGTTCGAGTTCCCAAGGACGCGCTTGATGGCGATAAGTTGCGTCGAGCAATGTTCCCGTCGGGCAAACTTCGATGCAATTGCCGCACTGCGAACAATTGAGCCAGCCGCCGTAAGTTCCGATGACTGTGTTAGCGCCGCGTCCGCCCGCTTCAATCGCGTCCTCGCCCATCCATTCGTCGCAAACGCGCGTGCATCGTTTGCACAAAATGCAGCGTTGCGGATCGTTGGCGACAATCGGCGAAAGATATTTTTCGGGCTGGTAATTCTTGCGCTCGGAAAAGCGTTCTTCGAGGCCGCCCCAATCGAACGCCATTTCTTGAAGCTCGCATTCGCCGCCGCGATCACACACAGGGCAATCGAGCGGATGGTTCGCCAGCAGAAATTCCATCATGCCGCGCTGCGCTTTTTCGACTTCTTCGCTTTGCGTCGTCACTACCATGCCGTCCGTGCATGTAATCGTGCAGGAAGTTTGCAGCTTCGGCATCTTCTCTATGCGGACGAGACACATGCGGCAGGATGCTTGCAGAGCAAGGTCTGCGTAGTAGCAGAAGGAGGGAATCGCAAACTCTTTTTCGCGGCACACGTCGATCAGGCGCGCGCCCTTTTCAACCTGAAAATCCTGCCCGTTGATGGTGACTTTTATTTGTTCTGCTGGCATTGACTAAGTTCTCAATTAATCTCTACGAACTTGTTGACTGCGATTTATGGAAAATCGAGCAAACAGGCGCACGATTTCCGCGATGTTCTAAGCGTTAAAATTTACCGTGCTGCCGACTACAAAAATAGGCGCATCAGGCTGTTACTAATTCCGCAATCTCGCGTTTCGCGGCGAGCGGCATCAAGTGCTTTCTGAAATCTTCCGGGAACTTTTTGATGGCGCTTTGAATCGGCCATGCAGCGGCATCGCCCAGCGGACAAAACGATTTGCCTTCGATGTTATCGCAGATGTCCAGCATCAATTGCGCGTCTTCAGGCCGCCCGTTGCCCGCCGCGATGCGTTTGAAAATCTTGACGAGCCAATCCGTGCCTTCACGACACGGCGTACACCAGCCGCACGATTCGTGTTTGTAGAATTCGGTCAGATTCTTCGTCGTCTCAAAAATGTCAACGGTTTCGTCCATCACCATAAAGCCGCCGCTGCCGACCATCGAACCCGCGACGACGAGACCTTCATAATCCATCTTGACGTTACAACCTATGATGTCTTCGGCGGGCATAATGTAAACACTCGATCCGCCGGGAATCACAGCCTTCAACTTTTTGCCGTTCGGAATGCCGCCGCAATCCTCGAAAATAAATTTCTCCATGTCGTAGCCCATCGGCAATTCGTATACGCCCGGATGCACGACGTGACCGGAGACAGACCACAACTTCGTGCCGCCGCTTTTTTCCGTGCCGAGAGCTTTATACGCCTCGCCGCCGTTCGTGATGATGTATGGAACGGCCATCAGCGTCTCGACGTTATTGACGATGGTCGGCGATGCGTAAAGACCTTCGACGGCAGGGAACGGCGGCTTCATACGCGGATGCCCGCGCATTCCTTCGAGCGACGAAAGCAGTGCCGTTTCTTCGCCGCAGATGTACGCGCCCGCGCCCGTGTGCGTGTAAACTTCACACGAAAAATCCTTGCCGAAAATATTTTTACCGACGAGTCCGGCGGCGCGCGCTTCTTCAATCGCCGCGTCCATAATGTCAATCAAATATTTGTATTCGCCGCGCGTGTAACAATAAATTGCCTGCGAGCCGAGCGCGTAGGCGGCGATCAACATGCCTTCGATCAGCAAGTGCGGGTCGCGCTCCATCAAATAACGATCCTTGAACGTGCCGGGTTCGGATTCGTCCGCGTTACACACGACGTACTTCGGCTTCGGCGAATTCTTCGGCACAAACCCCCACTTCATGCCCGTCGGAAATCCCGCCCCGCCGCGCCCGCGCAAAACAGACTTTTTAACTTCCTCGATTACAGCGTCCGGCGTCATCGTCTCGACGGCTTTCTTGAGCGCCTGATAACCGCCGTGCTCTTGATAGACGGAGAGCTTGTGCGAGTCTTTTAACCCGAAACGCGCGAGCAGTAATGGTTCGCAACCGATGGCTTCTATACGCATGTGTGAAATTTACGAAAGTTAAAGATGATAATCAGACCGTGTTGGTAGAACTGAATTACAGAAGATGCGGCATCAGATGCGCCCGTATTGTAGTCACGCTTCTACCAACGCTTCGGTATATACGAACCATCGCGGCAACGATCCAAGATTCCGTCAACCTTCTCCGCAGTCAAATTCTCGTGGTAATCAAAATTGATTTGCATCATCGGCGCGGTGCCGCAAGAACCCAAGCATTCGACTTCCGATAGCGAAAACATTTTGTCCTCGCTTGTTTCGCCCGGCTTAAGACCGAGCTTCTCCGAACACTGTTTAGTGATTTCGCCCGCGCCTAATATTTTGCATGACAGCGTGCGGCACACTTGAACGTGATACTTGCCGACGGGTTCCGTGTAAGTCATCGAATAAAACGTAGCGACTTCCCACACATCAGTAATGCGTATGCCGAGACGATCCGCGATGTAGGCGACGCCCGGCGGGTCTAGATAACCTTCGCGCTCGCGCTGCACAATGAACATCACAGGCAAAATAGCCGAACGCTTGCGCGGGTACTTCGCCAGATGGCGGTCAATCTCCGCCTCGACTTCCGGCGAAAACTTTGCGATCTCCGCAGGCACTACCGCTTCCTGCGGCAAAGGATTATTTGGCGTGAATTGCTGTGACATAAAATCAGTGATTAGTGATTAGTGGTCAGAAAAGTGCATACGCTTTGTACTTCTTTCTCTGTCCACTGACCACCGATAACTATCTATCTATTTCTCCGAGCACGATGTCCAGAGAACCGATGATGGCGACAATATCGGCGACCATCTCGCCTTCGACCATGCCGGGCAGGGCGGATAAATTAACGAAGCTAGGGCCGCGAAAATGGACGCGCGCGGGCTTTGCGCCGCCGTGCGATTTGATGTAGCAACCGAGTTCGCCCTTCGATCCTTCAATCGGATGATAAACTTCGCCCGCCGGAACATCGAAGCCTTCTGCGACAATCAAAAAGTGATGTATAAGCGCATCCATGTGCGTCTTCATCGCTTCACGATCCGGCAGCACGACTTTCGGCGCGTCGGCTTTGACGGGGCCGGGCTGAAGACGCGAGAGCGCTTGCATGACGATCTTGTGCGATTCCCGCATCTCGCGCATTCTGACCATATAACGCGCCCACACATCGCAGTCCTGTTCGACGGGAACCTCGAAATCGTATGTCTCGTAGCTACAGTAAGGATTGGTGCGCCGTATGTCGATTCCGACGCCGCTGCCGCGCAAACTAGGCCCCGTCAAACCCCAGTCAATGGCGTTTTCCGCATTGATAATGCCGACGCCCTTTGTGCGATTCTGAAAAATACGATTGCCCGTTAGCAGCGTGTGAAATTCATCGACGGAGCCGGGAAAGCCGTCCGTGAATTGTTTGACGCGGCGCTCGAATCCGGCAGGCAAGTCCATCATCAAGCCGCCGATGCGAAAGTAAGACGGCGTCATGCGCCCGCCAGATGCGGCTTCGATCAAATTCAGAATCTTTTCGCGCTCACGAAACGCATAAAAGAAAACGGTCATCGCGCCGATGTCGAGCGCGTGCGTCCCCAGCCAGACCATGTGCGAAGCGATGCGCTGCAATTCGCACATCAACACGCGAATCGTCAAGGCGCGTTCAGGGATTTCGAGTCCGAGCAATTTCTCGACGGCCATCACGTAGGCAAGGTTGTTGCCTAATGGATTCAGGTAATCCATGCGATCCGTAATGACGATGCCTTGCTGCCATTTCTTGTACTCGAAAAGCTTTTCCATTCCCGTGTGCAGATAGCCGATGTCGGGAGTGGCTTTGACGACCGTCTCGCCGTCGAGCACCATTTCAAGACGCAGCACGCCGTGCGTCGAAGGATGCTGCGGCCCGAAGGAAATCGTCATCTGCGAATCGAGCGGGCGATCAATCACTTCAAATTGCGGCGGAATGTTTGGCGTTGCAGTGCTCATGCTTACCTTCATCAAATCTCGAAAACTTTAGCGACTTTGCAAATGAAGCCGGGCAACAATGATGTCGTTATTTCATCTTCGCCGCTTAGAGTTGCAACTAAATTCAAATTAGCATCCTGCGGGCGATAAATTTCAACAACGCTCGCGTGCACATCAACGATCCAATACTCACGCACGCCGCGCACGCTATAGAGCCGCCGCTTGACGTTGCGATCACGACGTTCATTCTCGCTTCCCGGCGAAAGAATCTCGATCACCAAGTCCGGTGCCGCCGTAAATTTCCCATTGGCGACGATCTTATCGAAACGCTCATTCGAGACGTACACAACGTCCGGTATTACGGCATCGTAATCGCTGAAAATAACTCCCGGTTCGGGAATCACTTTGCCAATCGGATTACGGTTCAGATAATCCTTAATGGCGTACAGCAAATTAGAGATGGCGAATTGATGATTAATGTGAGGCGCGCGTGACACGTACAAATCTCCATCAATCAGTTCGTAGCGATTGCCGTCTTCCGGCAACGAATCCAAATCGGCGATTGTCAGCAGCGGCTGGATGTGTGTCGTCATTATCACTTCCGGCGCTCGTCGTGCGCGCGTCATGCCAACGTGCAAGGCCATTCCTTAAAATCGCAAACCGGCCTTCGCAAATCTAAAATCTTCACGTCAAACTATACGGTTCGTAGCCGCGCAACGGAAAATCCTTGCGCAGCGCGTGTCCCTGCCAATCGTCCGGCAGAAGAATGCGGCGCAAGTCCGGGTGACCATCAAAGATGATGCCGAACATATCGAACGTTTCGCGCTCGTGCCAGTTAGCCGTGCGCCACACGCCGGTCACGGACGGCACATGCGTGTCGTCTTCGTTTAGAACAACCTTCAAACGCAGGCGGTGATACTTTGTCGTCGAGAACAATTGATAATTAACTTCAAAGCGCGGTTCTTCTTCCACGCCCCGATCCACGCCGCAAACATCCGAGAGCATGTTGAATTCGAGGCCGGGCGCGGTCTTCAGATAAGAACACATCTCGACAATCTGCTCGCGCGGCACGATCACAGTGACTTCGCCGAAGGCTTCGACGACTTCGCCCATCCATTCGGGATGCGCAACACGCAAGGCTGTTACGACAACTGATGAAGCAGAGTCGGCTGGCGTGCTCTGTGTCGCCGTATCCTGCACGATTGCGCCTTCATTGCGCTCTATTTCGTTTGCCATAGGTTCAGTTGTCGGTGGTCAGTGGGTAGTGGTCAGTAAGAAAAAGAAAACAGCGTTTGCTTTATCTGTTCATTAATCACTGCACACTGATTACTGTTCAAGATGAGCGGCGGCGTTCGTGGCGTATGGCGACGGTGCCGGGACGCGAGACTTGTTGCTGCGCGGAAGCTTCGTTCAGCGCGGAGATGCCGGATGCGGGAAGCGTTCCGGGCGGCACGGCTTCGCGCGCTTCCAACGCCGGAACGTCGCGGCGGTCACGCACCGATTCCTTCATTACCTTTTCCTGCAACATCATCACCGCATGAATCAACATTTCAGGGCGCGGCGGGCAGCCCGGAATATAAACGTCCACAGGCACGACCTTGTCCACGCCCTGCACAATCGCGTAGTTATCGAACACGCCGCCCGACGTCGCGCACGCGCCCATCGAAATAACCCACTTCGGCTCCGGCATTTGATCGTAGATGCGGCGCAGCACGGGAGCCATCTTGCGCGAGACGCGCCCCGATACGATCATCACATCGGCCTGTCTCGGAGAAGCGCGGAATACTTCCGAGCCGAAGCGCGCCAGATCGTTGCGCGCGGATGTCGCGTTCATCATCTCGATTGCGCAACACGCGAGGCCGAACGTCGCAGGCCACAAACTCGATTTGCGCGCCCAGTTAATTAAAGAATCGAGCCGCGTCGTTAAAACTTCCGGCAACGCTTCGGCGATAATATTTTCGAGTCCCATTTTAGTCTTAACTACCTCAAAACGCTTTCATTAAAAACAGGCGATAAAAGCCTTGCGCCTTAATGCTGTCATTGCTTATGCGGCGCGCGGCAGCTTCTTCGCAGTGTTGCGCTGCTCCGCATCTTCGAGTGCGCGCGCTTCGCCTTCCGCTTCATGGCGCGCGCGTTCGCTCCACTCGAACGCGCCTTTCTTCACGACATAAACGTAGCCGACGAGCAAGAGCGCGACAAAGGTCATCATCTCTATGTAAATAAGATTGCGCATCTGCGGGCTATCGGCGGCAAACGCTTTGAAGACCACCGCCCACGGCACCAGAAAAATGACTTCTATATCGAATAAAATAAAGATCATCCCGATCAAATAAAACTTGACCGAGAAGCGTTCGCGCGCCGATCCGACAGGGTCTATGCCGCATTCGTAGGGCATCAGCTTTGTGCGCGTGCTTTTGCGCTGCCCGACGAGCTGAGAAAGCAGCACTTGCGACGCCGCAAATCCGGTTGCCACACCGAACATCAGCAAAATCGGTAGATAAGCTTTTAGCTCAAACATTGCTCCGGTGTTTCCTCTCCTGAATGCGCCAACGCACGGCAGTCTTCGCCTTCTATATAAGGAGAAAAACCGCGCGTAACGGAGATTGAGAATGATAGCACAAGGTCATCTTAGACTTTGCTATGATAGGTGTCAAGCAAGCTTTTGCGGCGCACAAAGCACCGTCGGTAAAGGAGATTGACCCGTTAAAAAGGGTTGTGCTACTGTTACTTTCCAAACTCCAGCGAGCACTGAAAACCCATCCTCGGCGAGCGAAAATTGTGATTACCGGATTCAACACGGATGTCGAGCATGGCGGAATCGTCTACCACGTCCAGACAGAGGACAAAGGGCTGGCTTCGCCTTTGATCCTCACGCTTGTTTACACGGGCGGCACGATCCTCGCCAGCAAGCGCGTCGCATACGATGACCTGATTGCCGAAGGCTTCGATGAACGAGTGCTTGCGGAGCGATTGACGCGGCAACACAAACTCGTTTGCGCCGCAATTCGCACGGGGCGCATCGAAGACTTGAAACGCATGACCGAGCGCGAAGCGACGGGCAGAACGGCGGCTCGCGCTGCTGTCGCGGGCAAACAGAAACCCAAACGCATCGCCGAAACTTTCGTCGCAAAAGTTGACGGCGAAACGAAAAAAATATTGCCTGTGACGGTGCGCACGGCGACGCAGGGCAAGTTGGCGGATTTCGCGCGCGCCGACGCCGCGACGAAGGATGATCTGCACTTGAGCCTGCTCGATGAAAAGGAATTTCGCGGCGGCGAGGAAGTAACGTTCGGCGTGCGCGTCGGGCGCGGCGCAGATGGAAATGAAGCCGCCGCCGCCGCCGAAGTCGATGTTAAAATTTTAGGCTCGACGTTTCGCCCGCTGCTTTTCTCCGCAAAAACAAACGCGCAGGGAATCGCCACAGTGCGCGCAGAGCTGCCGCATTTCAAGACTGGACGCGCGGCGATTCTCGTGCGCGCGACCCTTAACGGATACGAAGCGGAATTGCGCCGCATCGTTCAGCAAGGCTAAAATAAGCTCAAAGAAAACGGAGCGCCCATTTTGCGTATTATCGTCAATGGTGAAGAACGCGAAGCGGCGGAGCAGTGGACGATTGCCACGCTCGTCGAGCAACTCGCGCTCCAGCCCGAACGCCTCGCCGTCGAGCGCAATCGTGAAGTCGTGCGCCGCGCCGAATGGCCGCGCACAGTTTTGGTCGAAGGCGACAAATTGGAAATTATTCACTTCGTCGGCGGCGGCGGCGAACGAACCGCTTAACTTTTGCTTTCGGAACGCTTATTATTATCGAAATTGAATAATCGGATATAGCGATTCATAAACATTATGCAGACTCTTGAAACTTCAACGCGCGCGGAAACCTTCGAGATTGCGGGACGCCAATTTACGTCGCGCCTGCTTATAGGGACGGGAAAATATCGCTCGTTCGATGAAATGAAACGCGCGCATACAGCTTCTGGCGCGCAGATCGTGACCGTCGCCGTGCGCCGCGTGCCGCTCGATAAAAGCAGCGAATCATTTTTAGATCATCTCGATCCGTCGCTGGTCATCTTGCCGAACACTGCGGGCTGCTACACCGCAGAGGACGCGATACGCACGGCGCGTCTCGCACGCGAAGCGCTCGGCACGGATTTGCTGAAGCTCGAAGTCATCGGCGATCAAACGACGCTTTTCCCAGACAACGAAGGAACACTCGAAGCAGCGCGCGTGCTCGTCCGCGAAGGCTTCGTGGTGCTGCCTTATTTCACGGACGATTTGATTATGGCGAAGAAGCTTCTGGACGTTGGCTGCGCCGCCGTGATGCCGCTCGCCGCGCCTATCGGTTCAGGGCTTGGCATACAGAATCCAGCTAACTTACGCATCATGCGCGAGCAGTTGCCGGACGCTTTGATTATCGTCGATGCCGGAGTCGGCACAGCGTCGGATGCGGCGATGGCGATGGAACTCGGCGCGGACGCTGTCTTGATGAATACGGCGATTGCCGAAGCGCAAGACGCGGAAAAGATGGCGCGTGCAATGCGCTTGGGAATTGAAGCCGGACGCCTCGCTTATCAAGCGGGACGTATGCCGAAAAGATTATATGCGAGCGCGTCGAGTCCTTTGGCGGGCGTGGTCAGATAATCATAAAGCAACAAAGGGAAAGTGAAAGCTTTTTAATCTTGAGGCGCAACCAAACGCGGTTGCGCCTCAAAGTTTTTACGGGATCGTCGGATTGGCGGCCTTCGGCGTGACGCTGGTAAGCGTGCCGTTGCGACGAAAATCGTTGGCGTTATTATTCGTATCGGCGGCGTTCGGGCTGCGAATCAAATCGTTTGTCGTGCCGCTGGCGAAGTTGAATATTGCGCCTTCACCGAAGGCGGCGAAAATTGCAGATGGCGCAGTCGTGCTGCCTTGATAGGCGAGTCCGTCCAACTTGTTGCCGCTGATTTCTATTTTGATGCCGCCCGTCGAGTTGTTGAGATCGAAGGCGGCGGAAGAAGCGTCGAAATCAGCCGCCGCGCCGAAGGTTTGCGATCCGTTGACGATTAAGAAATAGCTTTGCGGTTGAATCAAAGTCGTTCCGCTTCCAACCGCGCCGGGCAAAGCAGCCATGCTGACGGCGCTGACGTTGCCCGCGCCTCTAAATGAAATCACCAAGCCGCTAATGTCGAGCGCTTGATTCGTCGTGTTGAAAAGCTCGACGAAATCGTTGCGCGTTTGCGTGGTCGAAGTGGCGAAGGCAACGAGGGCTTCATTGATAATAACTTGACCCGCAGTAGGTGTGGCGGGACTTGCTGCTGCTGCCGTCACGGTCAGCGTTGCGGCATTGCTCGTCGTGTTGCCTGAAGACGCCGTAATCTGCGTTGTGCCTGCGCTCGCGCCCGTCGCCAGACCGTTTTGATTAATTGTAGCGACGCTCGTGTTGCTCGATGTGTAAGTGAACGTGACGCCGCTGATCTCCTGATTGTTCTGGTCAAAGGCGCGGGCGGTAAATTGTTGTGTGCCGCCGACGACGATGGACGCGCTGGTCGGAGTGAGTTCGATGCGCGTCAGAGTTTGCGGCGGCGGATTGACGCTTAACGTCGCGGTGCCTTGTTGAGCGCCAGCACGCGCGCGGATCGTCGTGCTTCCGGCGGAAACGGCAGTTGCAATTGTCGAAGTTCCCGTTGTCGGCGCAATGGTCGCTATTGCCGTGCTGCTTGAATCAAAGATGAACGAGACGTTCGGCACTTCGATTTCAGTTCCGCTCGCGTTGCTGAAAGCGCGAGCCGTGAACACTTGCGTTGCGCCGATGTTTATCGCCGCCGATGCTGGCGCAACTTCGATGCGCGTAATGGCGGGCGAGCCGAAGGGCGTGCCGTCTGCGCGCGTGCCGGGAGAGAAAATGCGCCCGGCAGCGTTTGTGGCGCTCGAGTGCGCGACGAAATTGCCGCCCGTTGTGCCGGGTTCAGCGTCGGGCGAGCGCGTCAGCGATTGGTCAGAGGGCGCGGGAACGGTGTTTCCAGAGCCGCCGTAAGCGACTGCGGCAATCGTCGTGTCTGTGCCTGCGACGGCGAGCTTGACCATGACTGTATCGCCCGTGTCGTTCAAACTAAGCGTGCCTGTGCCGGGAACAAAGAGCACCAGCGCGCCGCCGAACGCCGGATCGCTCGCATTGAATGTCGAAGCCTGCGCGCCGCCGAAGACGATAACCGCGCGCCCTGCGGCGAGCGTCGTGCCTTGCGGGAATGTAAAGCGAGAGGTGGCGGCGTTCGTCGCGTCGGTGATGACGACGCCTGACAAATCTACGGGAGCGTTCGAGTTGTTGAAGAGTTCGACAAACTCATCATCGTCCGCGTCGCGCACGCCGTCGCGGTTGGCGTCGCCTTCGATAACGGTGGTTGAAGAATTATCCGCTACAACGTCCGCCAGAATTTCGTTAATGACGAGCGGTATCTGGATTGTTAATTGCGCAGTGCCGGAAACAGTGCCGCCCGCGCCGTCCGAAGTCGTTGCAGTAATTGTCACTGTGCCGATGCCTGTGCCTGTTGCGAGACCGTTGGCATTGATCGTGGCGATGGCGGCATTGCCCGACGTGTAGGTGAACCGTGCGCCCGCTACCGCATTGTTGTTTGCGTCGAAGGCCTGTGCTGTAAATTGCTGCGTCGTGCCGCGATTGATCGCTGCAGTGGTCGGCGTCAACGTCACGCTCGACACCGTCGGCGCGGGAGTCGGACTCGGCGATGGCGATGGCGTGGGACTCGGCGACGGAGTGGGGCTTGGAGACGGTGTTGGAGACGGCGACGGACTCGGCATCGGTGTGGGCGTTGGAGTCGGAGCAGGAGTCGGAGCAGGAGTCGGTGTCGGCGTTGGAGTGCCATTGCATGAATTCAAGGGCGATGCAGTGTTGCGCGGGGTGGGCGCGGCGGTTGCGAAGTCTGCGGCATTGTTGTTGGTGTCTGTGCAGCCGCCAGCGTTTCTCATGTCGGCGGTTGTGCTGCCCGGCGCGGGCGCGGGGTTAGTACCCTCGAAACAAGTGGCGGTCGTGCCGTAGCCGACGAAATCCGCGACGTTCGCATCCGTCGGGCAAGGCATAGCCGGAAGCGGCGCGATGCCCGCGACAAGCGCGATTTTGCCTGCGGTCTGGGCGAGGCTCAAACTGCTGATGCCGTCTGCTGCCGGAAGATCGGAGCCTGTCGCGCCGCACGCTCCCTGCACCAAATAATATTGTCCGGGCGCAATCGAGCCTGTCGTCAAATCGAATTTATTAGAAACGGCTGACGAACCGAAGTTGCCTGTCGCGCTCGTGTACTGCAACGAAAAGGAATTGACGGCAAAGTTGATCGTGTTCGTGCCGCGATTAAAAATCTCTATGAAGTCGCAACGCAAAGGCGCGCCGGAATTTCCGCCGCCGCCGTAAAGCTGGCTGATGACGAGGAATGACGGCGTCGCGGGCGACGGCGACGGAACAGGCGATGGAGATGGCGACGGTGTCGGCACGGGCGACGGAGTCGGGCTTGGATTGGGAGTCGGCGTCGGTGTTGCCGTCGGCGGCGGTTGTGGCGTCGGAGACGGCGACGGGCTTGGGGACGGACTCGGAGACGGTGTCGGCGTGGCTGTCGGCACGGGCGTTTGCGCGCTGCTCAAATTCTGCGGATCGCTCGGCGCGCGTAATTGAAAATCGCTGGCGTTGTCGTCCGTGTCCTGCGTGCTGCCCTGCGCGCCGCCGGGCTTGCGTTCGTAGCTCTGGTTAGTGGTAGTCGTCGGCAGCGGCTGAAGCGTCGCGCCTTCCTTGAATGCGGAGCCGCTGCTCAATCCGACTTGATCGACGATGGCATCGTTCGGCATGGTCAAGGCAATGCCGCCGTCGTCCGCAATGCCGACGCCGAAGGTTTGATTGCCCGCGACTGTGCCGCTGTAACCGCCGGTTGATGCAGAGTTGGTCGCAAGGAAATGCCCGCGCGCGGGAATAATTGTGTTGGCATCGACCGTTAAGCGCGTCGTCACGGAACTGCCCGAATTGTTCGAGCCTTTTATTTTCCAGCCGCTGATGTCTATGGGGCTATCCGTGTTGTTGTAAAGCTCTATGAATTCATCGCTCGCGCCAGCCGTGCCGCGCGTGCGGAATTCGCTGATGACGACGGGCGTTTGCGATGTCGCGTTGCCGCCAATAGTTATCTGCGCGGTGTTGCTGTCGCGGTCATCTGCGCGCACGACGAGCGTCTGCGCGCCCGCGCGAAGATCGGCAGGCAGCAAGATTTGTACTTCGTCCATGCCGGGCATGTTCGTTGAAGCGGCAAAGCGTTCGACTGTGACAGAGCGAGTGCCGATGGTTGCGGAAACTTGCGAAGCACTGCGCAGTCCGGTCGTGAAAATTACGACGCGGCGCGTTCCGCTCGAAGGATCGAAGGGGCTGCGCATCAACGAGTCGGCATCGAGGGCGACGGCCTCGCCGCGTCCGTCTTCGCTTTGTGTGAAGATGCCGGGTGCGGCGCGAACAATCGTTATGCTGCCGCGCGATTGTGTGCCGCTCGAATGGGTGGCGACGATTTGCGCTGTGCCAGATTCGGTTTGCGCGGGAACGATAAAGTTGATTTGCGTCGGCGAAACGAAGAGAAGCTGCGCCGCGCGGTTGTTGACGGTGAGCGTTGTGCCGCCGACTGATTGCGGAAAACTGCCGTCGGCTTGTCGCGTAGTTTGCGTCGTCGTGTCCGAAAAATTTTGCCCGAATGCGATGGCAATGCTATCGGGCGCAATCGCTTTTGTCCTCGCCGGTTCTGTGCCGAAGGACGCGCCGTTGACGATTGAAAGCACTCCGGGAATGGGTGTCGGTTGTGGTGTCGGAGATGGCGCGGGCGTCGGCGTAGGAGAAGGTCTCGGCGTGGGCGTTGGCGTCGGCGTGGGAGTAGGTTTCGGCGTGGGAGTTGGCGTCGGCGTGGGAGAGGAAAGCGGCGTTTGAATCGATGTCGAATAAATTTCAGAATTGTTGGCGTATATCGTATCCGAAACCGCGCCGGACAATGTGCGCGGGAAATTGAATGCGACGATTGAGCCATCGTCGTTCAGAGACGACACGACTTCCGTTAATCTGCGCGCGGAACTCGTTGTGCCGTCGAAGCCGGAAGCAGTCGCCGGAGCATCCGTGACGCGCACGAATTGATTAATCTGTGAATCGTAAACGTAGACTTCTATGCTCGCGTCCGTGTTGCCGCCATTGACATTGCGGCGCGTGGCGAAGGCGATGCGCGCGCCGTTGCCGCTGATGGTCGGATGAAGCGGCACGTCGTCTGTGCGCGCAAGAAGCGTTGTAATTTGTCTGGTCGAATTATCACGCGCGTCGTACAAAAACACTTGGCTGCGATTGGCGGCGGTGTCGGCGGCATAAACGACGCGCGTGCCGTCGTCGCTAATGGCGCGCCCGAATGTAAATGCAATGTTGTTGACGGTGCTGACGATGCGCTGCGTGCCGCCGATGCGGTCTTGCAAGATAAAATCGCGCTGCGCCGCCGGTGTTATAATTGAGCCTGCTTGCTGTGCGCTCGTGTCGTTAATGTAAGCGATGCGCGAGCCGTCGCCGCTGATTTTAGCGTCTGTTGCGCCAACGGTTCCCGATGTATTTGTGAATTGCGCAAACGTTCCCGCCGAAGAATCGTAAACGAAGATTTCAAGATTAGCGTCAGCATTCCCGCCCGCCGCAAGATTGCGATTGGAAGCGAAGGCGATGAAGCGCCCGTCGTCGGAAATCGACGGTTGAAAATTGCCGTCGCGCGTTCGTGTCGTCGTATCTGCGGGCGAAGTCTTGGTGATCTGTCGCAGGCGCGCGCCGTCGTAGAAAAATATCTCCGAATTGCCGTCCGTGTTCGTGCCGAGCGGATCGTCTTTGGAAGCGAAGGCGATGAGTGCGCCGTCCTGCGACAGAGCAGCGGCGGGCGCGCGTGTTGCGCCTAGTTGAGCAAAGGTTTGCGCATTTTCCGCGAGGTCTGCGCGAAGAAGGCGGAATAGCTCGTTGCCGCCCGCGCCCGCGATGTCTTCTGTCGATTCAAAAGCGAGCCGCCGCCCGTCGCCGCTCAATGAAGGATTAATTGAAATGCCTTCTTCGGCGGTGTTGGTAACGCGGCGCAGCGTCCCGGACTGCGAATGCACAATGACAAAAGTGAAAACGCCGAGCAGCAGCGTGGCGCAAAGAGCAGTGGTAAATCGGTGAAGACTATACACAGTGAAATTCCCACGTTGTTCGAGGCGGTTCGGGGTTTGAACCGGCGCGTGGAACAGCCACAGTAAAAAATGAAGTTCTGTGAGCTGCGATATGAGAGCCGGACGAAGCGCCTAGTTAGTCAGGCCAAAGTCGGGCAGAAACAATTAAGATAAGTTGTGTGCGCAAATACAGAGAGTATGAGAGGCAAGCGGCGCGCGGGCGCTTGCGTTCAAAAAAACAATGTGCGTTATTCTACAACTTGCACGGCTAAAGGCAAGGATCAGCGGCGCGTTTCTGTATGAAGAAATGATTTGGAATTCGCATGTGCCGGATTAGGCGCGCGCATATTGATGACATGCGTGAAAAGTTTTGATGAACAACCTTATTTGGGCGGGGAGCGACGTATGAAAATTCTTATGACAGGTTCGACGGGGCTAATCGGCACGGCGTTGATTTCCATGCTCGAAGGAGAAGGGCATCGAGTGTCGCCTCTTGTGCGCAGCAAGCCGCGCGCAGGAACAAGCGAGATCGAATGGCACCCGGATCAAAACAGCGTCGCGGATAAAAATGCGCTCGAAGGGCATGACGCGGCGATTCACCTTGCGGGCGAAAGCGTCGCGGAAGGGCGCTGGACGCCTGAGAAAAAGCAGCGCATACACGAGAGCCGCGTGAAGGGAACAAGCTTGCTTGCGGCAACGCTTGGGCAACTCGAACGCCCGCCGAAGGTTCTCGCGTCAGCGTCGGCGATTGGCTTTTACGGTGATCGCGTGGATGAATTGCTCGATGAAGCGAGCGCGCCCGGCAACGGTTTTCTCGCAGACGTGTGCCGCGAGTGGGAAGCAGCGACAGCGCCTGCCGAAGAAGCGGGCATACGCGTTGCTCACTTGCGTTTCGGCATCGTGCTCGGCACAGCGGGCGGCGCGCTCGCTAAACTTCTGACGCCCTTCAAACTCGGCGCGGGCGGTAAGTTGGGTTCAGGCAAACAATGGATGAGTTGGGTGGCGATTGACGATGCGATTGCGGCAATTTACAAAGTCGTCAACGCAAATGATATGAATGGAGCCGTGAACATCGTCGCGCCGAACGCGGTTACGAATGCAGAGTTTACGGAAACGCTCGGACGAGTGCTGGAACGCCCGACTTTTTTTTCTGTGCCTGCCTTTGCCGCGCGACTCGCATTCGGCGAAATGGCTGACGAGGCGCTGCTGGCGAGCCAACGCGTTCTGCCTGCCCGATTAAAGCAGCATGGGTTTGAATTTCAGTATCCGCAGTTGGATGCGGGGCTGCGACATCTTCTGGATAAATGAAGGGCTACATGTCAAAGGCAGAGAAATAGTGACGCCGGATCAGTGGCTCTGAAATTCCGTTTCCCGTCTGTTTACATGCTTGTTCGCCAGCAAACGTTCATCTGCGGCATGCACGAGATGAATTACCGTGCCGTCGTCTTCCGGGTGTGAGGAGAGGCCGAAACTCATGCCGAACGAAGGCGGCGTGCCTTCCTTCATACCGAGTTTCTTAAACGTGACTGTCAGGCGGCACATCATTGCGTGCGCGTCTTCGCGTGTTGTCTCGGGCAAAATGACGCCAAACTCATCGCCACCGTAACGGCATATAATATCCGTCTGGCGCAATTCGTGGCGCAGCCATTCGGCGCACTTCACGAGTAGATAATCGCCGAATTGATGTCCGTTCGTGTCGTTGACAGCTTTGAAATTGTCGAGATCGATGAGCACGATTGAAAGCGGTTTTTCGTAGCGCGAGGCGCGCTTGAGTTCTTCGTCGAGACGCTCGTAAAACGTTCGATGGTTGTAAAGATTCGTCAGGCTGTCTGTGCGCGACAGATGGCGTAATTGTCCCGTGTGCTCTTCGACGTAGGCATTGATTGTTTCGCGCAGCGCTTCGTCAACGGCGCGACCGACACGGGCGTAGATGGTCAGCATCTCACCCGCATCATGCACGGCAAATTGCTGGTGATGCTCGTGCAGGTAAATAAAGACGTGTTCGCGCAAATGTTGGCACTCGCGCACGAGTTCACGGACATCGAAGTGCTGGGGGGGGGGGGCGAGCAGCGCAACAGCAGCGACCCCGAGACCCGTTCTGGCCCGCCTTCCGCCGCTGGCTCCGGTGATCGTCA
>JBPCOJ010000137.1:0-22492 GCA_051000345.1 Pyrinomonadaceae bacterium
TCATGCGTCGCACGCCGTAGAATGGGTAGCGCGTGTATTGCTCATCGAGCAGCCGCATCAGTAACAGGTTCTCGACCGTCTCGGCGCGCCGCGCGTAATACAGGTGAGACCGGTTCACTCCTAATAACTGACATTGCCGCCTGACGCTAAGCTGCTGATGTGTCGGTTCGATTAACTCGCGCTTTCCCTCAGGCGAGGAATCCAGCTTTTTTTTTCAACCAGTCTAACTCGACTTTGAGTTGACCGATCTGCTGGTAGAGTTGGGCACGGAGTTCTTCGTCCGCGTGCGCCTCACGCGCCCGCGCCGCCGAAAACGAATCGGGAATTGCTGCGAGTGCCTGTTTCTTCCACTGCGTGACTTGGTTAGGATGGACGCTATAAGTGGAAGCAATCTCATTGATTGTCTGGTGACCTTTAATGGCTGCTAAGGCGACCTTTGCTTTGAAGTCGGCGCTGTAAATCTTTCGCTGTTTGCTCATCTAGTGCTCCCAGTTGAGCAACGAGTTTACCACCTTAGTTGCCGGTCTGAATTTTGGGGAGCATTATACTCGCGGTGGCCCCTACAATTACTCCGGCGTCGGTCACATCCATTTGCAACTCGCTATAAATACTTGCACCGCCTTCTGTTTGTAACTGCAGGGTAAGTTGAAAGTCTCTTCGTAAAAGAAAAGCCTGCGCGAAGTGTCTAGCTTCGGGCAGGCTTTAGTGTTGAAAGAGTCTCGTCGCAGCGGTTCTCGAATAGCGTTGTTGTAGTCGCTGCCTCAGGGCTTTCCCCGCTTGTCATCCTTTTTCTTGTCGTCCTGATTGTTTGACGGCGGCGGGTCTTTCTTTTGCGGAACAACGACCACCGGCGGCTTGTCCTTCGGCGGCGGTTTTTGATTATCGCGGTTTTGCGCAAACACACCAATCGCCAGCAGGCAAAGCATCGCGGCGGCTGTTAATATTCGCTTTAAGTTATTCATATTACCGACTTCCTCCTCATGCTCTGATTTACATGAGCGCGCAATAGGAGGGAGATAAAACGCGCTACTAACGCAATTCAGCAAGCCTGATGCCACGCACCGCGAACGCATTTTCCAGCCAAACAAGCCTTATTTACCATAACAAACGCACGCTTTACGTTTTCGTCGCACC
The DNA here is from genome assembly GCA_051000345.1 of Pyrinomonadaceae bacterium. Lineage (GTDB taxonomy): Bacteria > Acidobacteriota > Blastocatellia > Pyrinomonadales > Pyrinomonadaceae > JBHENC01. The sequence continues at coordinate 1,135 of JBPCOJ010000137.1, forward strand.
GTATCGTGCAGCTTTTAGGATGCCCCGAAACAGCGTTTTCGTTGCATGTTAGCGTCTGGCCGTGACGCGTAGACTGCCTACGTTGCCGCTGGCGTCGAAGGCGCGCAGTGAAATTGTGTGTTCGCCCGCGCCCGTCACGGGCAATTCCAGCGTGTAGCGTTCACGCGGGCTATCTGCGATGCCGTCATCCGGGAACACAGCGCGCCATGCGGAGCCGTCAATGCTTACGTCTGCGCGCTTGATTCTGCCCGTCGCGTCTTCCACCTCAAACTGCACGTGTGCTTGATCGCCGACAATGCGCGCATCCACCGCGCCGCGCACGACCGGTGGCGTGTTGTCTATCTCGACAGGCTCGCTCAAGCGTTCGCCCGCGAGGGCTTGTCCCGCAGGATTATCGGGCGCGTCGGACGCGACGATGTTGAAGATGTAACGCCCGTCGGCGAGCGCCGCGCCGTCCACCGTATAAAAATTATCGCGCAGCTTATCCTTCAACAACCGAAACGTGCTTTCGTTCAAAGAGCGATAGTAAACGGAGTATTCCAGCGTGTCGTTGTTGCGGTCTTCGGCCTGCCATTGCAGAGCGCGCGCGCCGCGTTGATAGAGTCTGCGCGGCGGCACTTGCACGGCGGGCGCAAACAGCGTCGGATCAAGCCCGGAAGATTCGACGTTCGGATCGACTTGTATTTGCAGAGCGGGCTGCAAACCGACGCCGACAGGCAAAGCCGTGATCGACAAAACTTCCGGCGCGACGTTGCGCGGCAAATACGCGACGCTCACATTCTCCAGCCGCGCCGCTGCGTTTTCCAACGCATTATTTGTTCCAGCGACATTAGCAGAACCGCGCCGCAAGGTAGCGCGCCACTGTAGAAAACGCGCGCGCGGGCTTGTAACCTGCGCGCCCGCAGGAGCCGTGTAGGGCGCGCTCCAACCGCTCCACGTCGCGTCCGGGCGCTCCGTGTTGCCTGTGCGCGTTTGCAGTTGCACAAGGCCGTTGCCGCGCCACCAGATACGCCCCCACGATGCGACGAGCTTGGCATCGCGCACGACGGATTCGTATGTTCCTTCGCTCGCTGGTTCGGAATTAAAACGAAAGAGCTTGCCCGCGTTGCTAGACGCCGCGAACACGTCTTGCCCGCGCGCGGCAAAAGCCGAAATCTGCCCTTCCGTTGATTGCAGCAAAAGCGTCGCGCGCCCGTCGTTCGTCACGGAATAAACTCTGCCTTTGTCCGACGTTCCGATTAAAACGCGATTCGTCTGCGGCGCAAACGCCAACGCAAAAGCGTTGATCGAACTCGAACTCCACAGCACGTCCGTGCCGCCGTCCGGTTGAATGCGAAAGACCGCACTGCGTGCGCTCGATAAATCTGCGCGTCCTGAACGCGTGGTCGCGGGCTGCGACTGCCCCGCCGCGCCGCTTTCGTCCAACGCCACAACGGTCACGCCGCCCGCAGAACTTCCGTCGGATGATGTCGCAGATGAAGCGGCGGGAGCGGGTGTTCCGCCGCGCGTGCCGGAAGCCGCATCGCTCAAGGCAAGCGCATAGATAGAGCCGTCCGGCGCGGGCGCAAGCGCGTGTATCTCTCGCAAGGATGAATCATAAAGAGCGAACGCTTTGCCGTCTGGAGCAATGCGCAAAACGAGGCCGCCCGGATCAGTGCCTGCGATTAAATCGCCGCTCGCGCTCACTGCGAGAGAAATCACATGCGTCTGCGTCGTGTCGATCAAGAGCGAGGCTTCGGGCTTCGCGCCGCCTGCGCGCACGCGGTACAGCTTTCCTTTGTCGCCTGTGCCGACGCAGAGCGCGCCGTCCGGCATTATCGCCAGCGACCAGATATATTTTTCCTTCGGCTCGAAATAAACCTCCGCGCGATTCGCCTGCGCGTCAATGCGATAAACTTTACCGTCCGGCGAAGTGCCTGCGAAGATCGCTCCGTCGCGCGCAACTGCGAGCGCCGTCACATCGAGTTCCGGCGCATCATAAACGAGCGCGCCCTTGCCGTCCGGCGTCACGCGATAAACGCGCCCGTCGTGACCCGTGCCTAAATACACATTGCCCGCCACATCGGCGGCGCTCGACCAAACGTAAGGCTGCTCCGTATTGAAGACTTGGGAAAACTTCGGCGCGAGAATCAGTGCGCCCGTGTCCGTGACGGAGACGCCGCGCGCATCGCCGCGCAGTATCTCTTCGCGCGAATTCGTTTCCCAGATCGCAGGCTCGCTTGCCGCAACCGAGACAGAAAAGAAAACCGTGATTAAAAAAAGTGTAATTAAGTTAGTGGTATGCTTGACGAGTTTCTTATTTAACATCAATGAAAGTTTACCGCATTCGTCGGCGCGCGGTCACGTCTTAGCTCGACTTTATCCATTTTGATCTTTGAACAATAAGCGAAAGGCAGCGTAAGCTGGCTGACCAACTCTGCCATGAGAGGTCACTTTATGCTCACGCTGCCCTTCGCACTGACGAACCTGATTGTAGGCTTTGCACCACTGTTTTCCAAGCCGGTCTGGAAACACGTTCAAGTCCTGCTCGTCGGTGCCATGTTGGCGCAGCGGCTTAGAGCGGAATATTTCGGCTCGAAAAAGGGAGTAAGATGAATAAGAAGGAAGCCATCAGAAACGCTAAAAACTTTGACGAAATTTTAGACGTTCAATACGGGAAAATCGGAACGAAAAAGCGCGACGAGTTTGAACTGAAAGCGCAGTATTTCGTCATCAGCGAAACGTTGAAAGAAGCGCGGCGAGTTTGCTTTCGTCCGGCATCTTTTTTATTTTTATAAGTAGTTAACAGGAATTTGCCACCGGGCTATTTGCCTTCACTTTTTGCCTGTATCTTGTAGCCTCATGCCGGACAAATACAGCGCCTTGTGTATTTTCCCGTTGACTGCTTAAAGTAGCTTCTGATAGTATCCGGCGCGAATCCATACGGGGCTTGGGTTTAGTTGATTCGACCCGCCGCCCAAACTTTTAATTTCAAATTGTTCCTGTCGGAGGCATTTTCACTATGCAGTGTCCTGCGTGCCGCGTCGTTTACTCGAATGGTTTAGAGCTTTGTCCGAGATGCAAAACGCCTGCCGCCAAAGTTCCCGAACCTGAACCGCGCCGCATTGAAGCATCTATAGCGCCGCCCGTCGCTTCGTCACCGCTGCCGCAAGTGCAAGCGAACGCCGCCGAACAAAGCGCCGACAGCAAGGCTAATGTTGGCGACTCTTCGATAGCTGACAGCGTTCAAAAAGAAACTAAGGCAGCCAGCGCAAACACTAAAACCGCTGCCTCCACGCTCATTGAATTTCCCGGAGCAGGCCGCGCCTCCCGCCCGCAGTGGCGCAAGGACTTGACCGAGCGCGTGCGTGAAATTCAAGAGCGGCGCGCCCGCGAAGCGACGCACGAAAATCAACATGCCGCACACGAAAGTTTACAATCCTACGTCGAAACGCCGCGTCCATCACAGAACCCGCAAACTACCGCATCTGCAAATTTATCGCCCGACGCGCCGGAAAAACTGCCGTCCACGCTCGGCCTTGTGCCTTCATCGACTGACAATGCGCCGGTCAATCCGTTGGTGGTTGCCGCGCTGCGCCGCATCGAACGCGCGCGGCAGTCGGTTCCGTCGTCCAACACGCAAACACGCGCGCGGTCTTCGATGAGCAACGCCGCGACAGCGACGGCAGTCGCACGCGTCCAAGAAGAGCATTACCAAACGGAAGCAGAGTTGCAGGCTTCTGCGTCTGTGCAGCTTCCCGAACCCACGCTTCTACCGCCCGTCGCCCATCCAATCGAGAGCGGGCAAGCGACAGTGGCGGAAACCGTTGCGCGAGCGCACAATCTGGTTGTCGTTCCGGCGCACTCGATCACGGAAGAAAAAGAAAACTCAACGGCGACGGCAACTACAACGCCGCGACGCATTGTCACGGAAGTCGTTGACGATGCCTTGCTCACGCGTCTCGATGCGCAGCAGGTGGAAGCGCTTCATCATAAAGCCTTCGATCAAGAGCGCGCATCAGTGCAGGCACGTTTAATGAGCGGCGTCGCAGATGTTTTAGTCGTCGCCTTCGCTTCGACTCCCTTCGCCGCGATTATCGAATTAACGAACGGCAACTGGACGGACTTGCGCGTTGTCGCTTCGATGAGCGGCATCGTCGTGCTCGTGATGTTTTTATACTTGACGGCTTCGACGGCGTTTGCCGGACGAACATGGGGCATGTCGCTTGTTTCCCTGTGCGCCGTTGACATGAAAACGGGAGTGTTGCCGACGACGAAGCAAGCGCTGATACGCGCCTTTGTGTACATGCTTTCCCTTGCCGCCTGCGGGCTTGGACTTTTCTACGCGCTGTTTGATGCGGAAGGCCGCACAGCACACGATCATCTGTCCGGCACCATCGTAGTGCGCGATTAAAACTCGCTGCTTGCTTGAACAGCAAAGGCTCTGCTTCCGAACAAAGAGGCAGAGCCTTTTTCCCTTGCATTTGAATTTGCCCGCCGCTGAAATTAACGTATGCTTTTCCCCGAATGAACGAGCAACTCATCAAGACTATCGCCGCCGAACTCGCGCACTCGTTGACGAACCGCAGCGCCGGTAGAATTTTTCAACTATCGCGGCTTTCAATCGCCATAGACTTTCACACGGGCGACAACCAATATTTATTCGTCTCCGTCGATCCCGCCACAGACCCGCGTCTATACATCATCGAGCGCCGCCCGCGCGACATGGAGAAACAGGCAATCAACGATTCTTCGTTCGCATCGCTTCTGCGCAAATACATCGGCGGCGCGCAGCTAACAGCCGTCGCCAAAGACGAAAACGAACGCATCGTGCGCTTCCTCTTCACTACGCCGGATGCACTCGGCAACACACACGCGCGCACGATTATCGCGCAACTCACGGGAGCAACCGCTAACCTACTGCTCGTTGATGAACACGATTACATCATAGACATGCTGCGCACGCCGCGCGGCGAAGGCGTACAACAAATCGGCGACCAATACGAACCGCCGAAACTGTCCGTCAACATTTTCAAATCTCAAGCGGCCATCATGCCTTTCGATAAAGGCTCATACGCAACCGTCTCCGAAGCTGCCGACGTTTATTATCTAGCACGCGCCGCCGCCAAACAGTTTGACACGCGCGCCGCCGCACTCGCTCAAAAAACGAAAAAGCTCATTGCGCAAAAGGAAAAGCTTCAGCGCAGTTTGCAGCAGGACATCGCCATGCACGGCGACGCGGAAACACACAAACGCACGGGCGATTTGCTGCTCGCCAATCTTTCAACAGCCGAACGGCGCGGCGCACAAGTGACGCTCACAGACTATTACGCCGAGGGCGAGCCGAGCATCGAAATTGAAGTCGATGAAAACTCGACGCTTCAGGAAGAAGCCGCGCGCCTTTTCACACGCTACGGCAAAGCCAAGCGAGCCGCGCGCGAAATCAGTGCGCGGCTCGTCGCGCTCGATGCGGAATTAGAAATATTGCGTGCGCGCGAAGCAGAGTTAAATGAAATCATCGGCGCGCGCGATGAAGCGGCACTCGAAGCATTCGATGTCGAAAAGAAAGACACTGAAAAGAAAGGGGGAAAGCAACGCCCGTCTCGCTCCACGAAAGCGCCCGCAAGCGTTGCGCGAGTGCGGCGTTATCGTTCTTCGGACGGCTATGAAATTCTCGTCGGGCGCGCCGCACGCGACAACGATGAATTAACCTTCCGCACCGCGCGCCCGTATGATTTATGGCTGCACGCCGCCGATTATCCCGGTTCGCACGTCGTCGTGCGCAACCCTACGCGCAAGGGAATTCCGCACCGCACCATCATCGAAGCCGCAGAGTTGGCCGCTAATTTCAGCCAAGCGAGCGCCAACGCGAAAGTCGATGTTCATTACACCCAAAGGAAATTCTTATCGAAGCCGAAGAACTCCGCGCCCGGCCTCGTGCGCATGTCCACCTTTCGCTCGCTCGCCGTCGAACCGCGCGAAATTCTCGAACGCATTTGATGCCCACAAGTTTTTATTTCTTCCCGCAAACTGCTTTTGCAAATCCCGCATACTTTCGCAATAGCCTTCCGGTAACCTCATCACCTTAATTCATAAAGGATTTTGTAAACATTATATGAGCACAAATTTTACTGCGCCGCTCGAATCGCTGGCTTCCGACGTGCTTGACCGCATCGCCGATACAGTCGTAGGCCGCGCTTCGACATTGCGCGACGGCACGGAGCACGCGGGCGTCGAATTGCCGCGCGATATTTACGCACACAAAAACGCGCAGACGGAGTGGTGGTATTACACAGGCCACATGCAAACCGCATCCGGCAAGCGTTTCGGCTTCGAGCTTGTGTTCTTCAAACGACGCACAGACTTAGACCGCTTCGGCGTCATTCCCTTGCGACTCATTGCCAACCCGCTGTACCTCGCCCACTTCGCAATCACAGATGAAACAAACAAACGCTTTCGCTACGAGCATCGCAAAAGCACGGGCGGCATGTTCGAGTTGCCAGCGCAGGCCAGCGAGAAACACTTTTATTTGCGGCTCGGCAATTGGAGCATAAGCGAAGCGCACGGCGCGCATATTCTTCGCGCGACGCTCGGCGACGATTTGATTTTTGAAGCCGCGCTCAAACCGCAAAAGCCCGTCGCCTTAAACGGTCATGCGGGCGTCGGCGTTTCCTTCAAAGACGAAGGCGAAGCATCGCGCTACTTTTCTTTCACGCGCATGGCGGCGGAAGGCGACGTTACATGGCACGGGTACACAGAGCATTTCACAGGCAGCGCGTGGATGGACAGAGAGTTCGGCACATGGCGCACGACGGAGAATCAAAAGGGATGGGATTGGTTCAGCATTCAACTCGAAACAGGCGCGGAAGTAATGGTCTATCACCTGCGCAATTCAAAAAACGAACCGTCGCCGTTTTCAAGCGGAACTTATGTTGACGCTGAAGGCAATTCAACGCATCTCTCGCGCGAAGATTTCATACTCGAACCGACGGCTTACTGGCGCAGCCCACACACAGACGCAAAGTATCCGTGCAAATGGCGCGTCCGAGTTCCGCGCTTCGGAATTGATGTCGTCGTGACACCCGTGATGCCCGATCAGGAATTGGACACGCGCGGCACGACGATGATCGTTTACTGGGAAGGCGCATGTATTGTTACAGGAAAGCATAACGATCAGGAAACGACGGGACGCGCCTACGTCGAACTCGTCGGCTATGACCGTTCGCACGAAACGCCTTCGATCAGCACGTTTCTTTTCGGCAGCGCGCTTGACCGCCAGTGGCGCAGCATCTTCGGCTGATTGCTTTTTATTTCGGAGCGCACGACAATCAGCTTATGAGTTCAGCACAAAAAGACCACTCCGATCTTTCGGGAAAAATGTTCGCGCGCGCCGTCGAGTTGATTCCCGGCGGCGTCAATTCTCCTGTCCGTGCCTTTCGCGGCGTCGGCGGCACACCGCGTTTTATCAAGAGCGCGAAGGGCGCAGCGCTGACGGACGTGGACGGGCGAACGTACATTGATTACGTTGGCTCTTGGGGGCCGATGATCTTAGGCCACGCCGATGCGGAAGTAATCGAAGCCTTGCGCGAAGCACTCGCGCGCGGCACGAGCTACGGCGCGCCGACGGAATTAGAAATCGAGATGGCCGAAGAAATCACGCGCGCCGTGCCGTCAATCGAAATGGTGCGGATGGTCAACAGCGGCACGGAAGCAACGATGTCCGCGATTCGTCTGGCGCGCGGCGTTACAGGACGCAATCTACTCGTCAAATTCGAGGGCTGCTATCACGGTCACGGCGACAGCCTGCTCGTCAAAGCCGGATCGGGCGTCGCCACACTCGGCTTGCCGGACAGTCCCGGCGTTCCAGCTGCGGTCGCAAGCGATACGCTAACGGTTCCCTACAATGACGCGGCAGCGCTCGAAGAAGTTTTTCAAGCACACGGCGCACGCATCGCGGCGGTTATTATTGAACCCGTCGTCGGCAACATGGGCTGTGTCATTCCGCAGAAGGGATTTTTAGAAAGCGTGCGCGATGTGACACGCATGGCGGGCGCGCTGCTTATCTTCGATGAAGTGATGACCGGATTTCGTCTCGCGCGCGGCGGAGCGCAAGCGCTCTACAATGTGCAGCCGGACATTACGACGCTCGGCAAAATCATTGGCGGCGGCTTGCCCGTCGGCGCTTACGGCGGAAGCAAGCAGATTATGGAACACATCGCGCCCGCCGGAAACATTTATCAGGCTGGCACGCTTTCCGGCAATCCGCTGGCGATGACCGCCGGACTCACAACCTTAAAACGACTGCGCGATCCGGCTGTTTACGCGCAACTCGAACGAGCCGGAAAACGTCTCTGCGACGGACTCACACAAGCGGCGCGCGATGCCGGAATCGAAACAACGACAAACCGCGTCGGCTCTATGTGGACGGGATTTTTTACGAATGAGCCGGTGACGGATTGGACTTCCGCCGCGAAAAGCAATCGCACATTTTACGGAAGATTCTTTCACTCGATGCTGGAAAACGGCGTCTATCTCGCGCCATCGCAATTCGAGGCGGGCTTCATCAGCCTCACGCACACCGATGCACTGCTCGACCAAACAATCGAAGCGGCGCGCAAAGCTTTTCAAGGGTTAGACAGATAACGGCGGAATTGACGTGAGGCAAAACTGCAATTAGAAAAATCGTTTAATCTACATCAATCGTATAGCTAACAAGCCACAATTCAAGTTGCTCTAGTTTCTCTTTCCATCGCGCTTTATACTCGCGCATCCATTCACGATTTGCTTCTTCATCCAGCGCGTCAATCACGATTTTTACCAGATTATCACGGTAAAGAATGCCTTGATGCCGCCAATGTCCTTCAACTTTTTGAGGCTCATAACTGGCTGCGCCAAACCGCTCGACAATTTCCAAAACCGCTTCCGCCAGCCATTCGTCGGGAACTTCGCGCCCGTCGTTAAATTGTAGCGGGAGTAGTATCTCGAATCGCCGCAATTTGCTGCTCATACGTTGATTTACCTTGAACGGTAAAAGAAATGTTTTGGTCTGCCAACGCTTCTAACGCGGCTTCTGGAACAAGATGCTCGCCCGATTTGAGCACGCGCCCGGAAAAGCGTCCGAGCAAAAACCCCAATGCTCGTTTTTCAGTTTCGCGGTCTGGAAAAGTGATTGTCACCATAAAATAAAGTTGCCTCCAAACAAAACGATTGTAGCATTTGACTCGCTAAATTACTGCACTCTCAAAGAGAATCTGCCGAACGCTGAAATTAACCGAACAGGTGGAATTGTATCAAGCCTACAATCTTACAGATGAAAGGCAAATTGAGGGCAGTCGAGTTGGATGGGTTATTAGATGCGGCGTTTATGTCACTATGTTATTTCTATTTCTTAAATCCGTTGCATCCTTATTGCTTTTCCCGATATTACACAAGCTACAAAGCGTTTGATAATTTTCAAGTGTGTCCTTGCCTCCTTTAGAACGTGGAACAATATGGTCAACATGAAGAATCACATCATCCTGTGACCCTCGCCCACAAGCAACACATTTCCAATCATCTCTCTGGAATACCTGCCACCGGATTGCAGGCATTACTTTAATCTTTTGTTCTGCGGCCTCCTTAGCCTTCAAGATCATTTCTTCAGAAAGGACAACAACTTTTTCATCAACGCTATCACCCGCTTCGTCTCCAGCTTCATCGGCCTCTCTTTTTCGCTTGTTTAGCTTTGCAATAAGTTCATTGAATCTCACAGGGTTGCCCATTGCGATTTGCAGATATGAATCATAGACAGGATAGAAAAGCACAAAGCAATAAGCCATATCCAAAAGCGCCTCCGAAGTAATTGGATAAGCCCATGCTTCTGAACCAAAATTATTATCGAAGATTTTGTTCCTCAACATATATTCATAATGCTGCCTAAAGGTTGATAATGGTTCTACATTTTCCCCGTAATAGAGAGCAGGTCGCATTTTGGCTTGGTAACATAAAGCATGAATCAACGATTCAAATTCCAAATGAAAATCAAAAAGCTTTTTGTGTGAGTCGTCGGTCAATCCTTTTACCCAATAGTTTTCAAGAAAGATAACTAATCCTTCCTCTGTAAACTGCAAGCCATAGCGAAAAGGAAGTAACTGTACAGGTTTTCCGTCTTTCCTTTCGACACCATGCCACTTACCTTTCATCTGTTTACCGCCTAAGCCAACATATGCGGCCTCATACAAGTGTTCCAGTTCGGTTTCTCTCTTGCTTCTGAAACTCGGATAATCCGATACTCTCGAATCTTCAAGGGCTTCAATGTCATAGACACGTTTAATCATATAGATACAATCGTTGAGCACAAGATGTAGGCGAGGAAGTATTGAATGTTTGAGGGCGTCCGCGCGGAGACGAGGGTCGTCAACTTGGAACAGGTTTTTATAACTTTCATCAAAACTGATGTTTTTAAGTTCCATTTTTCCATCACCCAAATAATACTCTGTTACACAGAGGCAAGCATCTAACAAAGTATTATACTGCTGTCACTCCGTTGACCAAAAGCTTAGAGTTTTATGCTGCTACCTGTCACGATCTTTCAGCGGCAAATCAACGACGAAGCGTGAGCCTTTGCCGGGTTCGCTGGAGACTGCGATGTGGCCGCCGTGTTGTTCGACGATTTGTTTGACGATGGCGAGGCCGAGACCCGTGCCGCGTTTTTTGGTGGTAAAGAACGGCTCGAAGATTCGCCTTTGCGTTTCCGCGTCCATGCCGCTGCCGTGATCCTGAATCGTCGCGCGTGCGTAGGGTTGGCGGTGCAATTCGCGCGTGCGGCGATTGTTTCCCGCAATACTTTTGTCTTCGTTGCCGTTGCCTTGATCGGGGCGGACGAGTTCGGTGGCGATGACGATGGGCGAATTGGCGTCGCTGGCGTCAACGGCGTTGGCGAGTAGATTGACGAAGACTTGCCGCAGTTTGTCTTCGTCCCATTCGCCGCGCAAAGGCTCGCGGCTCGCGCGTTTCTCAACCGGCGTTTTTTTCTCCTGCACGCGATCTGCGATTAATTCAAGACTGCTGTCGAGCAGTTCGTTTAATTCGGCGGGCGTGAGCGTTAGATTTCTCTGGCGGGAAAACTGAGTAACGTCGCCGACGAGTTTGTTCAAGTGATGTATGCCGCGATCCACAAGGTCAATCGTGGTGAGCGAATCCTTATCGTGCGAAGTATCGCGCAGCATCGAGACGCCGAGGCGTATGCTGCCGAGAGGATTTTTTATTTCGTGCGCGAGTTGCGCCGCTGCCTGCCCGACTGCCGCCAGCGATTCCGTCCTACGCACTTCATTTTCGGCTTCGGCGGCTTCGGTTACGTCTACCAGCATAATTATCTCGCCGCGCTCGTCATCTATTTCGAGCGGCGACGAATAGGCGTCGAAGGCGCGCGGCGAAGTGCGCGCGGCAACGTCCGCCGCACCCGCGTCAAGTGTCCAGCGTCCATGATAAGTAGGCTTTTCGACGCGCTTTGTCGTCGCCGCGTCGAGCATCTTTGAGGCTTCACCCGAAGCGAAGTCGTCGTGCGTGCTGGAGCCGATTGTGGCTTGCGGAAAGAGTTGAAAGAAAGTCGTGTTGGCGCTGCGTATGCGTCCGTGCGCGTCGATGGCGGCGACGGCGCTAATGATGCCTTCGAGCATTTGCGTGCTGAAGGAGCGTTCACGATTGACGAGTTCGAGACTCTCGCGCACCTGACGAAAACGCCTTTGCACTTCCCAAACGGTGAGCGCGGCAATGAGCGCGCCAACGAGCAAAGCGAGCCACATCAGCCAGCGAATCGAACGCGCCGCCTGTGTTTGCAGTTCCGCGCTTTGCTGCAGCACATTGTCTTGATTGCGATTCGCATCGACTAAAAAATCTTCGACTTCATTATCCACCACGCGGAATTTTTCAAAGCCTTCGAGCGAGTAACGATCAAGGTCTGCGGTGGTTTCCTGATAGGCAGCGAGGTCGCGGCGAAAGGTTTTGCCGCCTTCCGTTTGCGCGGCAGGCAGATGGTCAAATAACACCAGAACTTTGATAAGGTTGGTGCGCGCGTTGGTCAAGCGCAGCGCAAGCGGCGGCAGAATTCCGCCGCGCGCTACAGCGTCGGCGCGCGCGCGCGCTTCATTATTCAATGTCGTCAAAGCAGCGCGCAGTTGAAGCAGAGTGCTAAGGCGCGTCGCCTGCTCGCGCTCCAACTCGAGCACGCTTTCGCCGACGTTTTCGACGCGCCGCACGCTCAACAATCCGAGCGCCAGCACCAGCGCCAGCAGCAGCGCAAATCCGGCTATCAACAAATTCAAAATCGGCGCACGCGGCTTCTCGCTTTTGTTCGCACGCGGCGCGCGAGAACCGTCGCCCGTTGCGCGCGTCGATTCTTCCTCCGGCGTGGAAGCACGACGATAAACAACCTCGCCGTCCTCACTTCTCTTTTTCACAGGATTGTCTTTGCTCATAAGCGTGTAAGACAGTTTTCAGTTTTGAGTTTTCAGAGATTGCCTTTTACTGAAAACTGAAAACCCAAAACTGAAAACTATTTTGCGTCCATCCAATTATCGCCGACGCCGATTTCGACTTCGAGCGGGACATCTAACGTGACAGCTCTTTCCATTTCGCGGCGGAGAAGTTCGACGACTCTTTCGGTTTCGTCGGCGGGCGCTTCGACAAGAAGTTCGTCGTGGACTTGCATGACCATGCGCGCCTGTAAATTTTCGCGCTTCAGGGCTTCGTCAACTTGCAGCATGGCGATCTTGACTATGTCGCTGCTCGTGCCTTGAATAGGCATGTTGATGGCTTCGCGTTCGGCGCGTCCGCGTATGTTGCCGTTGCGGTCGTTGATGCCGGGAATCGGGCGTATGCGCCCGTAGAGCGAGCGAACGAATCCTTGCTCGCGCGCCTTCACAGGCACTTCGTCCATAAAGCGGCGCACGCCTTTGTAGGTGTCGTAGTAATCGTCAATCACCTTGCGCGCTTCCTTGAGCGAGATGCCGACGCGCTGCGAAAGCCCGAAGGGTTCGACGGCGTAGGCGATGGCGAAGTTGACGATCTTCGCAAAGCGGCGCGCTTCCTTTAATTCCTCTTTTGTCTTCGCGCCGAAGACGAGCCGCGCGGTGCGCGAGTGTATGTCGTCGCCCTTTTGAAACGCGTCGAGCATTTCGGGATCGTGCGTGACGTGCGCGAGCAAGCGCAGTTCGAGTTGCGAATAATCCGCTGCGACGTACTTCCAATTTTCCTGCGGCACGAAGGCGCGGCGAATGCGTCGCCCTAGTTCCGTGCGAATCGGAATGTTTTGGAGGTTCGGGTCTGAACTACTCAATCTGCCGGTGGCGGTGACGGCTTGATTGAGTTGACAGTGGATGCGCCCGTCCGCGCCGATTTGATGCGGCAGAGCGTCCGTGTAAACGGTTTTCAGTTTGTCGAGTTCGCGGTATTCGATGATGAGGCGCGGCAGTTCAAATTTCTGAGCGAGGTCTTCGAGCACGGCCTTGCTTGTCGAAACGCGCCCCGTCGAAGTTTTGCGCCCCGAACTGATATTGAGTTCCTCCAAAACATCGCCGACTTGTTTGGGCGAATTAATCTTGAATTCCTTGCCCGCGACTTCATAAATCTTCGTCGTCAACTTTTCTAACTCCGCGCCGAGCAGTGTGGAAAGCTCACCGAGAACTTTCGTATCGACGCGAAGCCCCGCGCGCTCTATGCGGTAGAGCAGCGGCGCGAGCGGCAATTCGATTTCCGTGTAAATCGTTTCGAGTCCCTGTTCGAGCAAGCGCCCGTGAAGCACATGCGCTGTTTGCGCCGTGAGGTCTGCGGCTTCCGCGACGCGCCACGCATTCTCCGTCCAATTTTCAGGCGCATCGCCTGCTTCTTCTGCGCCAGCGGCTTCGCGCGCGAGGTCTTTCAATTCATAACGACTGCGCACGGGATCGAGAAGATAAGCGGCAAGCAAAGTGTCATCCGTCACGCCTTCAAGCCCTATGCCGAGCGGATCAAGCAGGGCAACGGCGCGTTTCAAATCATGCACGGATTTCGATAGCAGGCCATTGGCGAGCACGTCGCGCAAAAGCGAGATGGCGACATCCGCGCCGTCTTCAAAGTTTTCGAGATCGACGTAAGCGGATGCGCCCGGCGCAGTTGAAATGCTGATGCCTGTGGCGGCGTTGACATCGCGCGTGCTGGCTTGCTGGCCTGCGCCGACGGGCGAGGCATCGTCCACAGCAAATCCCCAGTGCTCCGCTTCCCAGAGGCCGCGCACCAGCGCTTCGAGTTCGGCGCGCTTGCGTATGATGCGATAGCGCAGCGAATGTGTTCCGCCGCGCGCGCCGCCCGCCGCATTGGCTGTTGAAGCGGCGTCGGCGAATTCGCGCGTCAGCGCTTGAAATTCAAGCTCGCGGAAAAGTTGATAGGCGGCGGCGCGATCCGGCGTTTGCAAACGCAGTTGTTCGAGGTCGAGTTCGATGTCAACATTCGTGCGAAGCGTGGCGAGTTCCTTTGATTGAAGTATCAAGTCCGCGTTGTCGCGCAGCGATTCACGATAGCTTTTATGTTTGATCTGCTCCCAATTTTCGAGCGCGCTTTCGATTGAGCCGAGTTGTTTGATAACTTGCACAGCGCCCTTCGCGCCGATGCCGGGAGCGCCGGGAATATTATCGACGGCATCGCCCATCAATCCTAGAAGATCGATTATCCGCGCGGGCGGCACGCCGAACTTCGCTTCGACCCACGCTTCATCGCACCACTCGACGGGCGGCACGGGTTCTTTGCGCTTCACGTTCTGCGAATTTTGCCGCATACAAACAATCAAAGGATCACGCACGAGCTGGCACATATCTTTGTCGTTGGAAACGATCACGGCCTGCAAATTTTTCTCTGCGGCCTTGATCGCAAGCGTGCCGATCACGTCGTCCGCTTCAAAGCCGGAGACGTTCAAAATCGGAATGTTAAAGACTTCGCAGACGCGCCTGATGAAGGGCAGTTGCGATTGCAAATCGTCCGGCATTTCCGCGCGGTGCTCTTTGTAGGCGGCAAAGGATTCCTTGCGGAACGTCGGCTCGGCGGATTCAAAGACGGCAGCAACGTAGTGCGGCTTTTCGTCTGCGAGCAGTTTGCGCAGCATATTTGTGAAGACGAAGACGGCCTGCGTAACTTGTCCCTGCGAGTTGGTGAGCGGGTCTGTGCGCCCGCTCATCGGCGCGAAAAAGGCGCGAAAGATGTGCGACATCGAGTCGATTAAAAAGACTCGTTCGAGCGGCGCGTTTGGCGTCTGTGAAGGCTTTGATTCTGTGCTTGGCATAATCAAGCGATGATAGAGGCGCGAATCAAACAGTGTCAACCATACTTTCCGTAAGTGTGGC
Source organism: Pyrinomonadaceae bacterium (assembly GCA_051000345.1). Classification (GTDB taxonomy): domain Bacteria; phylum Acidobacteriota; class Blastocatellia; order Pyrinomonadales; family Pyrinomonadaceae; genus JBHENC01. The sequence continues at coordinate 16,464 of JBPCOJ010000137.1, forward strand.
GCGCGTGCCGCACACTCGTCGCCGCATCACGACAAGCAAAGCTCGCAGTTTCTATTTGCGGCTTAAAACTCTTGAAAACTATAACGAAATACAATTGCTCGCCGATCTTCCTCGCGGCATAAGCTTTGCCATGCTTTTCGTCGTTCGATATAAAACAATCGCGCCATGCGCTTTATGATTATTCCGTTCCGACTATTATCAGAAGCCGCGCCGATAAGGGGTTTAGCACTCATTGATTAACCAAACGACACTCGCCGCGCCCGTCGAAGCAAACGGCATCGGACTCCACACGGCGGTTTCCGTGAGCCTGCGTATTTTGCCTGCGCCGCCCGACACGGGCTACCTTTTTCTGCGCACAGACCTCGGCGGCTTCGAGATTCCCGCCTCAATCGAACACGTCGTTAATTGCAGTTACGCGACGACGCTGATGCGCACAGGGGTGATGCTTTCAACCGTCGAACATCTCTTGGCGGCGCTGCGCGGCTGCGGCGTGGATAATGCTTTTATCGAAGTCGATAATCTGGAATTGCCGATTATGGACGGCTCTGCGGAAGTCTTCGTGGAAATGATCGAGCGCGCCGGAATCGTCGGGCAGCCGCGCCATAAAAGAGTGTTGATGGTGCGCGAAAAAATTTCCGTCGAACAAGGCGCGCGGCGCATCAGCGTCGAGCCTTCAGAAAATTATGAGATTGATTGCATGATAGATTTCCCGCATCCGTTGATCGGCACGCAAAAGTTTTCCTTTGGATTAAAGGAAGGCGCGTTCGGGAGCGAGATTGCGGCGGCGCGCACCTTCGGCTTTACGGAAGAAATCGAAGCACTGCGGCGCGCCGATTTGATTCGCGGCGGCTCACTCGACAACGCGATTGTCCTGACGCCCGAAGGAATGCTCAACACGAGCGGCCTGCGCTGGTCGAACGAATTTGTCCGCCACAAAATACTAGACATTGTCGGCGATCTATCGCTGCTCGGAATGCCGCTCATGGGTCGCGTCACGGCTGAACGAAGCGGTCATCTTTTACACGCCGCGCTGATGTCGAAACTCCTGCGCAAACGTTCCTCTTGGGAAATCATAGACATGCCCGCCAAGCATAAAACAGTTGCCGCGCAACAAGTGTTAGTGAACTGATGAGTTATTAGGCAGCGCGTAGGACACTACGAACACCATTCTCCGACACTAACCACAATTGCAGCCGCAGGCACTCACAAATCCGAGCCGGAATCTTTTTCAAGTGTCGCTCCCACTGCTCAGAGTCTGGGACGGCAAGGGCGTAGGTAATTTGTGGCGAAGGGTCTTCCATTGATAGCACCACCTGACCGAGAGCGGAGTACATTGCTTGTTCTTTCTGCCGAGACGAATCGCCCTCTACCTCAACGACAAAAGTACCCATCTGTTCATTCACCGCAACCAAATCTGCTCGTCCATAGAGAGGATGAGTGACTATGTTTACCTCCTGCGCCCGCAGCCAATTCTCACACTCGGCGGCAATCCCTCTCTTATCGGCAGGGTGCTGGCCTTTCTCGCCTCGCTCCATTGAGTCTATATCCATAGTCACGTACCAGCCGTCCGCGACAGCAAACTTGTGGAACACTAACCATCGTTTGACTTCAAGCTGATACATAAGGATATCCTGCCTCCCCAAAGAGCAGTATGCCGCGCGAATCGTTTTAGTCTCCGCTCACAAATTCATAAAAGAGATGCAGGCGCAGTTCGTTCTGAAGAACTTCAGGGCGCAAATCCGTGATGCGCAAGCGCAGCACGCCGCCTGCGGCTGTGACGGGAAGGCGCGCGGCGAGTTGCGCGGCCTGCAAAATTTTAATCGGATTGACGCGCTTATTAATCGCGCTCTGCACTAATTCTTTGACAACGCCGCTCGCGCGTGTTGAAAGATCACTCAAGTGAAAATCCTGCACGGCGACGCGCGCCAGCAAGATTTGTGATTGTCGATCATACTCAAGATTTACCAGCGTGTTCGCCCACCCGCGAAAGCGCACGCAGCCGAGCAAGCCCGTATTGTACGTGCCTGTGAAGGCGAGCGGCGCAACAATGCCTTTGTTCGTAAAATGAATTGCCGTGTACACGCCGTCCACTTCGCGCTGCAAAACGACTTCGCTCACGCACGCGCTTGTACCCGACGCTGAAAAAGCGTTTGCCGCGCGACGCAAAGATTGGTCGTGTACATTGTCGGCTGCAAGCGGAAACACGGGTGGTTTTAAGTTTATGAATAGCGCGTCGAGAAACGAGTTGGCGAGTTGCTCTGTGAAACTGATGGTAACTTCAGCCGGAGCGCTCGGCGGGCTGATGCGTCGCGCATCGACAGTAGTGCTTAGCGGTGCTTGCGCGAAACTTACGGCGGGCGCGAAGCATTGATTGAAAATTATTAGCGCAATCGCTACGGGGAAGCCGGAGTAAAACTTATGAATATATAAACGCATTTCGTTCGGTTTCCGAATTTTTAGAACATCCAACAAAACCCGCCGATATAGCAAGATAGGCACGGACAGGGCTAGGCTCTGTTGAAATTAGTGTTCAATCTTCAATTGCCACTAGCTAAAGCTAGTGGACGAAGGCTTGATAAGCTGTTTGGCTTTAGCCGAACCGATTCGGCTAAAGCCGATAATTTATTGGTTCTGATCCCACTAGCTAAAGCTAGTGGCAACTAATGTCAACAAAACATAGTCCCTGCCCGTCTTGATTGCAACTAACACACGGGCAGGGACGAGCCGCTGCCCCTACAATTATTACGTGTTTGCGTTGCGTGGAATTCCGCTACAATCCGCTGCGAACAATATCGTGAATTCTTATCAAACCGATGCAGACGCGCGCTCCATTGATGACCGGCAGCACAGAGATTTGCGTCGGGCGGTCTTCCATTAACCTGAGCGCGTCGTAAGCGAGCAAGTCCGGGCGCGCGACGATTGGATCGGCAGTCATAATCGCTTCGCATGTGAGATTTTCGAGGTCTGCGTGTTTGATGCGCTGCAAGGCGCGACGCAAATCTCCGTCCGTGATTATGCCGAGCAAGTGTTTCGCTTCATCAACGACGCAGACGGCTCCGAGTCCGCCGCGCCCGATGCAGGCGATAATTTCAAGCCACGTCGCATTGATTTTGACTGTCGGATTATGCGCGTCAGCGTGCATCAAATCGGCGACTGTCAGCGTCAGGCGTTTGCCTAATCGTCCGGCGGGATGATTGCTCGCAAACTTTTCCGGCGTCCAATTTTTAATCTCCATTAAGGTCATCGCCAGCGCGTCGCCGATGGCTAAGGCAACCGTCGTGCTCGTCGTCGGCGCTAAATTAAGCGGGCAAGCTTCCTGATCGACGGACGCATCGAGGCGCACATCCGCGCGACGCGCCAGCGTTGACTGCAAATTTCCGACGATGGCGATAACCGGCACGCGTCTGTTTTTCAGAAACGGCAGCACTTCGATTAGCTCGAACGTTTCTCCGCTGTTGCTCAAAGCGATGACCACATCATCTTTTGCGGCGACGACGCCTAGCCCGCCGTGCAGCGCATCCGAGGCGTGCAAATAAACGGCGGCGCATCCCGTGCTGCTCAATGTGGCGGCGATCTTCTCTGCGACGATGCCGGATTTGCCGACGCCCGTAACGACGACTTTGCCAGCGCAGCGTTCGAGCAAGGCAACGGCGCGCAAGACTTCCGCAGAATCGAGCCGCGCGGCGGTCTGCGTAATGGCTTCCGCTTCGATGCGTAGAAAATCTGTGACGCGCCCGAAGCGCCATGAATCGCTCATGAACAAGTTCCCGTAACCACGCGAAAGGCGAACGAAGCGAAAGCATAGCCGTCGCTTTACCGATAGACATTGCTGCGGCGTTCGATTATATTCACGACTTTCTTACCACAATTCGATTGACGGAGTCGAAATTTTCGATGGCGCTTTTTAATTTTCTGCCGAAAGAGGAACAATACTTCTCTTTCTTTTCGCAAATGACCTCGCACATACACGACGCCGCGCAAATACTCGTCGAAATGATGAACAGCAAAAGCGGCGCTTACACGGAACACGCGCGGCGCATCAAGGATGTCGAACATCTCTGCGACCAACTGACGCACACCGTCACCATGCAGCTTAACAAATCATTTATCACGCCCTTTGACCGCGAAGATATTTTTATGCTGTCCGGCGCGCTCGACGACATCGTTGATTTAATAGACGACGCGGCGCGCACGATGGTCATGTACGACGTGCAGGAAAGCACCTCGCACGCGCGCAATTTCGCAGACGTGCTACAGCGCATGGCCGTGCAGCTTCACGAAGTCGTCTCCGCCCTCGCCAAACCGAACGGCATCAATCCGCGCCTCGTCGAAATTCACCGCCTCGAAAACGAAGGCGACGATATTTACCACACGGCGATTGCCGAACTCTTTCACGACTCCAACGACGCCTTGACCGTCATCAAGTGGAAGGACATTTACGAAAAACTGGAGGCGGCGGTTGACCGCTGCGAAAACGTCGCCAACATCATCGAAGCCGTTATCATCAAAAATGCGTAGAAGACAGTTTTCAGTTTTGAGTTTTCAGTTTTTAGCTCTGAACTGAAAACCGGAAACTGAAAACTCAAAACTGATTCCTTATGTCTGCCAATCTAGCCTTCGTCGTTTTAATCGTCGCCGTCGCGCTTTTCTTCGATTACATCAACGGCTTTCACGACGCCGCCAATTCCATCGCTACAGTCGTTTCGACGCGCGTGCTGTCGCCCGGCCTCGCCGTTATATGGGCAGCGTTTTTTAACTTCATCGCCTTCGCCGTTTACGGAACGCGCGTCGCCAAAGCTATCGGCGACGGCATACACATGAATCTTATCGCGGCGGACATGCGGCTTTACGTACTGCTCGCCGCTCTTCTCGGCGCGATTACGTGGAATTTAATTACTTGGTACTTAGCGCTTCCGACTTCGAGTTCACATGCGCTGATCGGCGGCTACGCGGGAGCGGGCATCGCTGCCTACGGCGGCATACGCGGATTATTAAATGAGGAAGTCTGGCTCCGCACAATCAAGTTTATCGTGCTCTCGCCGCTTATCGGTTTGCTGCTCGGCTTCGGGTTGATGGTCGCTGTGTCGTGGATTTTCCGGCGCTGGACGGTGAATCGCGTCGATAGATTTTTCCGGCGCGGCCAACTGTTTTCCGCCGCCGCTTTTTCGCTCGGTCACGGCGGTAACGACGCCCAGAAAACGATGGGCATTATCACGGCTGTGCTGGCGGCGGGCGGCATCATTCCTTACGGAGTGAACGGCTCATTGCCCGGCATTCCGCTGTGGGTCGTGCTGATCGCGCACGCCGCCATCGCGCTCGGCACGCTTTCCGGCGGCTGGCGAATTGTCCATACGATGGGATCGAAAATCACGAAGCTCAAGCCCGTCGGCGGCTTTTGCGCGGAGACGGGCGCGGCATTAACCCTCGCTTACGCAACGCTGACGGGCGTCGCCGTTTCCACTACGCACACGATCACGGGCGCTATCGTCGGCGTCGGCTCGACGCGCAGATTGTCAGCCGTTAAATGGGGTGTCGCAGGCCGCATCGTCTGGGCTTGGATTGTGACGATCCCGATTGCCGCAGGCTTCGCCGCAGTCTTTTATCTAGCCATCAGCTTCGTTCATACAATGGTCAATCGCTAAGGCTCGAGATCAGTGATGATAGTGTGCCTTACGCAGTTCGGCTTTCGGTGTAAAACTTGTAACGAACAAGCAACGTCGCTGACAAGACTTGTGCAGCATCGAAGCGTATGATGCGGAAAAGTTTTTCGAGTCGAAGATCATAAGGAGACAACCGAGATGGCAGATCAATCGAATCAAGGCGGCTTTCCGCAAAATCAATCCGGCGGCGATAAGCCTGCCGATTATTCCACCACAGGCGACGGCCACCCGCCGCGCCCCGGCGAGAAGGGCGGTCAAGACCCGAACTCGACAACCGGCGATGGTCATCCGCCGCGCCCCGGCGAAAAAGGCACGCAGGGCGGCATGGCCGGTCAGGGACTCGGTCAAGAAGGCGGCGGCTCGAAGTAG
>JBPCOJ010000005.1:0-48269 GCA_051000345.1 Pyrinomonadaceae bacterium
CCTCTAGATTCACACGCTCCGGCTTCAGTGCTGCCCGCTCATAAAAGTAAACCGGAATGCCAAGCTCACTTGCAATGCGTTCGCCTGCCCTGTGCGCGAGCCTCACGCATTCAGCAAGCGAAACATTCCGCACAGGCACAAACGGCAACACATCCATCGCTCCCACGCGCGGATGGACACCTCGGTGCGCGCGTAAATCAATCAACTCCGCCGCACGCGAGCACGCGCGCACTGCCGCTTCCACAATCTGCTCTGGCGCGCCTGCAAACGTAATTACCGAGCGATTGTGATCGGCGTCCAGATGCGTATTGAGCACTACCGCACCCGCTGCTGATTCAATCGCCTTAACAAGATGATTGATCGTTTCGGAGTTGCGGCCTTCACTGAAATTCGGCACGCATTCGACGAGACAAGACATAAGTTCAATTAGAAGTTAGGTTGATTTTCAAAAGCAACAAAATAATTAATGGAGACCCGCTATCCGTAATTATGTTGTTATTTTCGCCGCCATTCGCCAACTGAATAGGATGCCCTACGCTATGGGTTTTGAAATCCGATCGCCTCTTAATATAAGCGCGCTCGCCGGTCTCCTGTTCAAACAATAAGCAAGATCGAATTTCCAAATTCTTGGATTAGATTACTGATTTTTGGATAAGGGTTTTCTGGAAAGACGAGGGTTTGCTAGAAAGCCTTGAAAAACAGCTTCTAAATACGGCGACATTAACGGCATAAGGTTTGCTTTTAACGGATATTGTGCAAATCGTCAATTCGTCAACGATCAAATTGGAAACTCGAATAGGTAAATCTGGAGGAAATATGCGAAGATTTTTCACACATCCTGTGCTGCTTCTTTTGGTTGCCCTGTCAATAGTTGCATCCCTTAATGGCACAGCCTTAGGGCAGGGAGCAGCGACGGGAGCAATTGCGGGAACAGTTCAAGATCAATCGGGAGCTGTTGTCCCGGGTGCGACCTTAGTAGCGACTAATCCCGCCACTAATTCCAGCAGAACCATTACTGCGGGCGATAACGGAAGTTATCGTTTTGACACGCTGCCAGTCGGAACGTATGACGTTACGGTTGAGGCGACAGGCTTCAAACGGGCAGTTATTAATCAAGTCAATATTACCGTAAGCACCATTCAGACCCTTGACATAAAGTTGGAGCCGGGTCAAGTGGCAGAAACGGTGACCATCATTGACACTCCGTCCATCGTCAATACAACGAATTCTACTTTAGGCAAAGCGATAGAGAATAGAACGTTCAATGACCTCCCGATTTTGTCGGGTGCCGGTGGACGCAATCCACTAGCTTTAGCACCGCTTCAAGCGGGAGTGCTTCCTGCCGGACAAGTCGGGCCGTTCTCTGTTAATGGACAGAGAGCGCAATCGAACAACTTTATTCTTGATGGCGCTGATAGCAACGACCTTGCGATCAACGTGCCGGACACCATCGGCGGCTTTAACCCCGATGCTTTGCAGGAATTCCGCATCCAGACCAGCACCTACTCCGCTGAGTACGGACGCAACTCAGGTTCAATTGTCACGGCGGTAAGCAAGGCGGGTACCAATAGTTTCCACGGAAATTTGTTTGAATTCTTCCGTAACCGTGTGTTAAATGCCACGCCATTCTTCAATAATTCGTCGCCTGTCTTCAACGGGCTTCGTAACCCTAAATTCAATGTCAATGAATTCGGCGGCACGTTCGGTGGGCCGCTACCGTTACCGCGCTTCGGTATAGGCGGCCGCGCTGTTGAATCCGGCAAAGATCGAACCTTCTTCTTCTTCAACTATCTGGGTTTCCGCCGCCGCCAGGGTGTTAATAATTCGGCGACTGTTCCTAGCCAAGCGCAGAGAAACATCATCTTTGCGAACGGAACTCCGCAAGCGATTGCCTTGCTAAGACAGATTCCTGCCGCGAACTCAGGCAACACGCTGTTCTCTTCGGCATCCAATAGCTTGGAGCGTAATCAGTATTCCATCCGAGTTGACCATAAGGTTTCCGACAAAAACAACTTCTTCGTCACCTACTTCAGAGAGCCGCAGACGTTTACCGATCCCTTTGCCTTTGGTGGTTCGACCATCCCCGGTTTCGGCACCAGCGGCGCTCTTACCTTTACCAACCTTATCGTCAATGACGTTCAGATCATAAGCCCGAAAGCTTTAAATGAAGTTCGCTTCGGTTTTCACCGTCGTGACACACTGAGCGTTCTGCCCGTGAATAGAACTTCACCGTCCGCTCTGGGAATCACCGGTATCGTCCCGGACGATCCGGGTGCCGCCGGGCCGCCTAGAGTTGGGATCAGCGGTTTTTCCAACTTTGGAAACACCATTCAAGGGCCGCAGGGTCGCAAGGACGACACTGTACAGGTGGTGGACAACTTTTCCTACAACTTCGGGTCGCGCCATTTCGCCAAATTTGGCGGTGACTTTCGCAAGTTTACCCAAAATCAGGTGTTTGACTTCATTAACAACGGTCTCTTCGATTTTGACGGCTCCGTCGGTGCCGCTCTCGGCCTACCGAATATCCCCGGTTTGAATGGGCCTCTATCCGACTTTGCCAGAGGCTTGGCCGTAGACTTCGTGCAGAATAGCGCGGGTGTGAGAAAATACCTGTCGAGTTCGTACAATTTCTATGCGCAGGATGATTTCAAGGTAAAACCGCGCCTGACGCTCAATCTTGGCTTGCGGTATGAGTACAATACGCCGCTCGTTGATTCGCAAGATCGTGTCAATACTTTTCGTCCGGGACAGCAATCAACGGTTTTCCCGACTGCACCGCGTGGACTCGTCTTCCCCGGTGATGCAGGGATTTCACGTTCAACCTACAGCAAAGACCTCAACAATTTCAGCCCGCGCGCTGGCTTCGCTTACGACGTGTTAGGTGACGGCAAACTGAGTGTACGTGGAGGATACGGATTGTTCTACGACATCGTGATCTCGGAGACCACGTTGCAGTTTCTTTCGTCTCCGCCTTTTGCCATTCAACCATTCACGTTGTTCACGAACATTAACAATCCGTTCACCTCTTCGCGCATTAACCCGATCCCGCAGGCATTTCCGTTCACCCCTATTCGCCGTGGTGGTACGTTTGATTTCACCAATATCGCGCCGATTAGTTTGACGGTCAACGACCCGAACTTCCGTACTCCCTACTCGCATCAATACAATTTAGGGTTCCAGTACGAGTTCTACAAAGGTGTCACGTTTGAGCTTGGCTATGTCGGAACGGCCGGCGTGAAATTGCTCACCCGCCGCGAAATCAATCCGGCTACTGTCATTCCCGGAGCTGCCAACAATTCAGGTGACGTGGATGCGCGTCGTCGCTTCAACGTCGGCAATCCGCAGGATGCTGCTTTCGGTGGCGCGGTCTTCGGCGGCATCACCAATCAGGAGACCTCGGCTAACTCCAACTACAACAGCCTTCAGGCGACCATCTCGAAGCGCTTCTCGAAGGGATTGTATTTCCAGAACGCTTATACCTACAGCCACTGCATTGACAATTCTTCGGGTCTGCGTTCTAACAACAACACGTTCAACACACGTAGAGATAGAGGCAATTGCGATCAGGATATTCGCCAGCGCAATGTGGCGAGCTATCTTTATGAGCTGCCGTTCCACAAAGACCAAAGGGGAGCGCTTGGTAAGCTTCTTGGCGGCTTCCAGCTTAGCGGCGTCACCGCGTTCCAAACCGGCTTGCCCTTTGATATAACTGAAGGCACGGATCGTTCACTTTCCGGAGCTGGCGACAATCGTCCTGATTTCGTGGGAGGGAACTTAACATTCAACGATCCGCGTAATGTTGATCCTGCCAACGGTGGCCCCAACCGCTTCTTCAGCGGAACCGGTGGCGGTACGTCAACCGCTGCGACTAACCCGTTCTTCCGGCGTGTCGGCTCCGGTACGTCACTGGCTTCGGGTGCAGGCCGTTTCGGAAATCTCGGACGCAATGTTTTCCACGGACCTAGTTTTTTCAACTCTGACTTCTCGGTGATTAAGCGCATTCGGATGGGAGAGCAAAGAAACATCGAATTCCGTTCAGAGTTCTTCAACATTTTCAACCGCGCGAACTTCTTCAATCCCAACGGCAGTATTAGCTCGATTAACTTCGGCCGTATCACAGGCACGAGTAATCCGCGCCTGATTCAGTTCGCCCTAAAATACAACTTCTAAAGTTTGATTGGGCAAACGGGTTGCGATGAATTACTTCATCGCAAAAATTTGAATTGGCTGTGAGAACAGCTTGAGGGCGGCTTACGAGCCGCCCTTTTTACTTCTCTTAACTTCGATTACAAAGCACTATCTGGGAATATTTTTAACGACCTCAAATTCAAAACTTAACTCTTTGCCGCGAATAATCGAATTCAGATAGTGTTCCCAGAATCGCCGTGTGAAACGAAAGTGGGGAGAGTATTGATCCAAGTTGACGATGAATTCGAGGCCAAGGGCGCGCCATAGGTTCAGGAGGGTAACGTAGGTGCGAATGGGCTTTAGTTTGACATTTGTGTAAAAGGCGAAAATCTGGCGTTCGGGGATAAAGTTCTGGAAGGAATAAGAGTTGAGATGATTGCGGTGCGTGAGATCGTTCGGCCAGTCGGGGTTGGTGTAGTGGGGCGTGAGAATCTTGATGCGCCCGCCGGGTTTGGTGATGCGGTAAAGTTCAGTGACGAAGGCCGTCGGGTCTGGCACATGTTCGATAACATGATAGCTGACGATTTCATCGAATTCGTCGTCGGGAAATGGATAAGGCACGATGCCCAGATCGTGTATCACGTCGGCGTCCGTGTTTGGGTTGATGTCGATGCCGATGGCACCGGGATGTTTATTGCGCCCGCAGCCGACATCCAGAATTTTTTTGCCGCGTGCGTTCAAGGCGCTGTCTGATTTAATAACGGGTTCGCGCATTATCTCGGCGCAGCAGAAGAAAAAGAAGAAGTCGCCAAGGCTTGCCCGAAGCCCTTCATGTCGAGCGGGTAAACGGGACGGCCTAGCTGCTGTTCGAGGTCGCTTAACTTCATGCCGTCAAGCAAAATGGCTTCATCGGATTTAATCGCGGAGCTTGGGATAATTGCGAAGTCGCCCTGTATATCAGAGCGCGCGGCGACGAAATCAGCGCCCGTTAAAAGTCCCGCGACGGTGATGCCGCCGCCGAAGTAAAGATTCTCGACTGCCGCGACGCGCAGGCGCGTGCCGAAGCGCCGGTTCAAGCGTTCGATTGATTCCCGCAGCACGGGCGCGAAGATTGTTCCCGTCATGATCGTGCCGTCGAGCTTCGATAAAGCGATTGGCGTGCGGCGCGCGAGGCGGCGTTCGAGCGCCGAAAATTCGTTGCGAAAGGAACGCACCATGCCGATGCCGTCTTCGATTTGCGGGTAATCGCCGTAGTGCGCGCGTGACGGCACGGGAAGCCCTGCGCGCAAATAAATTTCGTCGCCGAGAAAGGCAAACGTCGTGCCTGTGCGCGCGCGCAAACTCTTTTGCAGCGGCTCGAGTTCGTTGATCGTGCGGCGGCAAAACTCCGGCGTCACAGCAGTTAAGCGCGCATCCGTGTTGTAGCGCGTGAGTCCCAAAGGCACAATCGCCACGCTCTTGACTTGCGGATGCAACGCGGCTAAATCTTCAATGGTGCGCCGCAGAATTTCACCGTCGTTGATTTCCGGGCACAACACCACTTGGGCGTGAATGTCTATGCCTGCTTCGAGCAGCCTTTGCATCTTCGTGGAAATGTCCGCGCGCTTTTTGTCTACGCCGAGCAAATAGGCGCGCACGTCCAAATCCGTCGCGTGAACGGAGACATACTGCGGCGAGAGACGCTGCTCGATGACGCGCCGCAGTTCGTCTTCGGTGATCGAAGAAAGCGTCGTATAGTTGCCGTAAAGAAAGGAAAGGCGTATGTCTTCGTCGCGTATGAAAAGCGACGGGCGCGCCGTTTCCGGGTTGCCTTTGCAGAAACAGAAAAGGCATTCGTTGGCGCACTGGCGCGGCACGATCTGCTCGAAGTTCAAGCCGAAATCTTCCGCTTCGTCGCGCTCTATGTCCAGCTCCCAATCTTCGCCGCTCGCCTTGCGCACTTCGAGCAAGAGCTCCGTTTCGCCGCCCGTCTGAAAACGAAAATCCAGATAGTCGCGCACAATGCGCCCGTTGACTTTAACGATGCGGTCGCCAGCCTCTAGCTCAAGCTCTGCGGCGAGGCTCAACGGCGCGACTTCCGTGATTAAAACTCCGCGACGGCGTAGCTGCGTCACGGCTGGTGCAACGGCGAATTCGTACATCTTTATTTACAGCATCTTCTGCGCCCGCGCGCAAAATTTATCTCCGGCGAATAATCAAAACGAGGCTTTCCCCAGCTTGCGTAATCAAAGCTGCCGTACAGCGCACACATGACAAGTAGAACAAAAGCCGTAGTATATCACGAACCATCGCTTCGGCGTTTCCGAAGGAAGCAAGCCGAAGCGTCAAACCATGTCTTTCTGGTGCGATAATACTGTTCAAATTGACAAAGCCGATGCGATAATCTTAATCTGTCTCGCATACGGCGCACTTTCTGGAAGCCATTCGCAAAATATTTTCCGGCGGTTCCCGAAAGTCTGCAAACGCACAGGCTGTTACTAATTAGCTGCAACTTCCGGCAACTAATTTAGTGCGTTTCGCGGCCTCCCCGCAAAGCCGCGAAAAAGCAGGCACACGGTTTGCCATCAATATAGAGCGTATACGTCTTCGCCGGATTGCGGAAGGCAGCGACGAGACAGAGAGTAGAGTCTTCGATGAACACTTCAGAAAATTCAGTGGACGTTGCCACGGACGGCGCAGTAACGATGGCCGAAGCAGACCACATTGAAACTCGTCAGGCGCGCGGCACAATTCTGCTCGTCGAAGATGACCGCTCGATTCGCCGTTATCTGGAAGTGATTTTGCAGCGCGCCGGTTATAAAGTCGTGGTTGCGTCGGATGGCCTCGAAGCGATGAAGGCGGTGATGGTGCCGGGTGCAATCGACGCCGTCGTAACGGACGCGATTATGCCGCACTTGAACGGCTACGAACTATGCCGCTTTTTGCGCCGCCACCCGAAACTAAAATCCCTGCCGGTTATTCTGTTAAGCGGTTTGGAACGCGCGGATGCCTCGCATGAGCCGGAAGACCGCGCGGATGTTTACCTCACGAAACCCGTGCGCCCGGAAGAATTAACAGGTTGCCTCGCGCGCCTTTTACACAAAGCCGTGTGAAGGCAAAAGAACGTCAGACTTATCTACCACGCGTTTCCCGCACAAGATTCTCGATAGGAACGAAGAGGCCGCACGAATTATCGTGCGGCCTCTTCGTTCCTATACATTTTGAAAGTTCTGGCGATTGTTTCGCCGCCGCGCTTAGTTCCCACTTTGCGTCATCGCAGATGAGGCGTTTGACGCAGATAAGGTCGAAGGGTTCAAGCTGCCAGTGCCTTTCATCATGTCATCAAGCGACGTGTACTCCAGCCCTTGCGACTGCGCGACTGCCTCGTATGTCAGGCGTCCGGCATAAGTGTTGACGCCCGCCTTCAATCCGTCGTCGCTGCTGATGGCTTCCGTAAACCCCTTGTTGGCGAGTTTCAGCGCGTAGGGCAGAGTCGCGTTCGTTAAAGCGAATGTGGAAGTGCGCGGCACTGCTCCCGGCATGTTGGCGACGCAGTAATGCAAGACGCCTTCGACATAGTAAGTCGGGTCAGAGTGCGTCGTCGGATGCGTCGTCTCGATGCAGCCGCCCTGATCCACCGCCACATCGACGATGACCGCGCCGTTCGGCACATCCTTCAGCATGTTGCGCGTGACGAGTCTGGGAGCCGCCGCGCCCGGCACGAGCACCGCGCCGACAATCAAATCGGCGTGCGAAATAGCATCGTGAATCATGTACGCGGATGAAGCGAGCGTCGAAATCTTCGAGAGAAAAATATCGTCGAGTTCGCGCAAGCGGTCTAGGTTGTTATCAATAATCGTAACTTGCGCGCCGAGGCCGACGGCCATCTTCGCCGCGTTTGTTCCGACCACGCCGCCGCCGATAATCACGACGCGCGCGGCAGGCACGCCCGGCACGCCGCCCAAGAGTATGCCGCGCCCGCCGTTCATCTTTTCAAGATACGTTGCGCCGACCTGAATCGCCATGCGCCCGGCGACTTCGGACATCGGCGTGAGCAGCGGCAAGCTGCCGCGACGATCCGTGATTGTCTCGTAAGCGATGCCCGTCACCTTGCGTTCCAAGAGTTGCTTCGTGAGTTCGGGGTCTGGCGCAAGGTGCAGGTAAGTGAAAAGCAGTTGGCCTTCGCGCATACGCGGATATTCGGGCGCGACGGGTTCCTTTACTTTAACGATCATCTCGCCCTGCTGCCATACTTCATCCGGCGTGCCGAGCAAGGTCGCGCCCGCGCGTTCATATAATTCATCGCCGAAGCCGGAGCCTTCGCCCGCGCTGCGCTCGACGACAACCTTATGCCCTGCATCGGTCAAAGCGCGCGCGCCCGCTGGCGTTAAGCCGACACGATACTCGTTATCCTTGATTTCCTTCGGTAGTCCGACAATCATTGTTTGCTCCAGATGTTAGAAGTTAGAATTTAATGCGCGAAAAATTTTGTTAAGCTTATTATTATCCTAATCTGCGCAGAAACTCCACGATGTCACTGTGTCATTGCTTATTTCTGTCAGAAATGCGGCGGCGCTCTTGTTAGAGGGATCAACCGCAAGCACTTTCTTGTAAAAGTTTATTGCTTCGCTTTTCGCCCGATTCATCTGCGTAAAGCGTGATGATTTATTGATATACGGGCGGAAGCAATCATATTTATAATCTCTCGGAGAGTTTTGCAGATCGTTGCGCAGCACCATGAAAAGGTCTTTGTGAAAATTGGCGAGGATAGACAGCGTTTCTTCGATAAACGGGCCATCGGGAAATTCTCCGGCGTATTGACGAGCAGCCTTGACGTTTGGCATTACGCCCAAGTCATTGTCACTAACTTGGACGGCTGAGAAAAGAGTGTATTTGCGGTATTTAGATCGAGGATTTATTTTGTGGGCTTTGGTTAGTAATTTGCCGGAGTATGCAGCGAATCCGTCATAACATATATAAACACCCAATTCATCATATTCAACTTTACAAATTTTCGTATCGTCGCAAGGATAATAGTCAGGCCGATTATTAACAAGTCGCCGAACTTCCTCATCCAAAGCGATAAGCTTTTCTATCGTCGGTGCTTTTTCTACTGTCTTGTATTCATCGTAAAATTGCGGCAGAAGGAGCGATAGTTGCTCCATATGCCCACATTCATTGGCTGCAACCAAAGTTTTCTTTTCGCTAACTGCGGTGTGCTTAAGGAGCGCGTTCGCCGGTTCACGACTTTGCAATCGGTGAACTAAAAGCGAAACGGTTGCCCCGCCGAGAGCGAAGGTTAGAAGAGCGGCGATGAAGTATAAAGCATAACGTCGCATACAAATTACAGTGTTCGCTACAATGAAGTTCGACTTAAACTCGCCTCATCCGATGCCGTTGATTTCGTCGATCTGGGCGCGTTGCAGTTTGCCGCTGTAATCGACGTAGACGGATTTCCATTCGGTGAAAATATCCAAGACTTGCGTGCCAGCTTCGCGGTGGCCGTTGCCTGTGGCCTTCGTGCCGCCGAAGGGCAGATGAACTTCCGCGCCGATGGTCGAAGCGTTGATGTAGAAAATGCCCGTGTACATTTCGTTCATCGCATGAAAGGCGCGGTTCACGTCCTTCGTATAAATCGCCGCAGACAAACCGTAGCGCACGCCGTTGGCAATCTCGACGGCTTCATCCAGCGAACTCGCCGGGATGACGGATGTCACGGGGCCGAAGATTTCTTCCTGCGCAACGCGCATGTCGGGCGCAACGTCCGTGAAGACAGTCGGCTCGATAAAGTAGCCGTTGGCGTGCGCTCCCTTATCAAGACGTTTCCCGCCGCAAGCGAGTGTCGCGCCGTCTTCGCGCTCGCCGATTTCGATATAGCCCATAATCTTATGAACGGCGTTAGCGTTGATCGCAGGCCCCATGTCCACCCTCGGATCGGAGCCGTCGCCGACGCGCAAAGCACCGGCGCGCGCAATGAGTTTTTGCACAAACTGCTTATAGATTTTTTTGTGTACGATAAGGCGCGACGACGCCGTGCAGCGTTGGCCGGAAGTGCCGAAAGCGCCCCACACCGCGCCTTCGATGGCGAGGTCAACGTCCGCGTCTTCCATCACGATAATGACGTTTTTGCCGCCCATTTCGAGCGAGCAAATCGCGTTTCGTTCGGCGCAGGCGCTTGCTACGGTGCGGCCTGTTTCCGTCGAGCCTGTGAAAGAAATAAGACGCAGCGCCGGATGATTCGTGATCGGCGCGCCAGCCGCTTCGCCGTAGCCCGTAACGACGTTAACGACGCCTTTGGGTACGCCCGCTTCCTCGCACGCTTCGACCAGATTAATGGTCGAGAGCGGAGTGTCTTCGGCGGGCTTAATAACGACGGTGTTGCCGCAGACGAGCGCCGGGATCAATTTCCAACTCGGAATCGCCATCGGGAAATTCCATGGCGTGATTAAGCCGCACAGTCCGACGGGTTGGCGCACGCACATCGCAAACTTGTCGGGCATTTCGGCGGGCGTCGTGTAACCGTGAAGCCTACGGCCTTCGCCCGCTGTGTAGAACGTGCAATCGATTGCTTCCTGCACGTCGCCGCCCGTTTCCTTCAAGACCTTGCCCATCTCGCGCGTCATCTCCGCCGCATAACGCTCTTTGTTGCGTATGAGAATCTCGCCGAGACGAAAAAGAATTTCGGCGCGGCGCGGCGCGGGCGTCCGTCGCCATCCGTTAAAAGCATTCCGCGCCGCATCGACCGCAAGGTCAACGTCCTCTTTTGCAGAGAGCGCAAAGCGTCCGACGACATCGCGCGTGTCCGCCGGATTCAAATTCTCGAACGTCTCGCCCGAAGCAGACGCGACCCATTCGCCGCCGATATAATTGCGATACGTTTTCACGCTCGTCGCTGAAGAGACGCGACGCGCAGGCTTTTCCCGGTTATTTTCCTTCGCCTTTTTGCCGATTGCTTTTTTCGCTTGTGCCATAAGAATCAGTGAGCGGTGGTCAGTTGTCAGTGGTCAGCAAGCAGTGGTAGTGGGTAGCGTTCATCAGGATTTGATTTAACTAACCACCGACCACTGTCCACTGATTACTGGTAAGTGAATTGGACGATGCGTTGAAGGACGCGATCAGTTTGTTCGCTGTAGCTGGCGATGTTCAAAACGATGGCGTCGCCGGGTTTAAGGGTGGCGACAACGCGCTTGAAATCATCGAGCGTTGCGACGGGTATGCGATTGATGCGCACGATCACGTCGCCTTCGATAATGGCGGGCTGGCCGCCGGGCAAGCGCACGTCCGCCGCGATGCCGTTCGGGTCTATTTCCTTGATGAGCAAGCCGCGCACGCCGCCCAAGTTTCTTTCGGCGATGAGTTGCGGCGTCAGTTCGGCGAGCGTAATGCCGAGCGGCAATTTATCGCTCGCAGGCTTCTTCGCGTTCTTCGTCGCGCCCGATTGTTCCGCCTCGCGCGAGGCCGTCAAAGTTGCAGGGCGTTCGCCGACGGCAGCGCTCGCCGTGCGACGTTCGAGTTTGCCGCCGACATCGCGCAGATAAGTTAATTGCACGGTTTGTCCGACAGCCGTTGAGCCGACTCTATTGATTAAATCCTGCACGTTAATAACGGGCTGCGAATTCAATTCGACGATCACATCGCCCGCCTGCAATCCTGCTTTGGCCGCTGGCCCCTGCTGGTCTGCGAGATTCGTGACGATCACGCCGCGCGCTTCCGGCAAATTGAACACGCGCGCGTAAGGCGCTTTTACGTCGTCCAGATTGATGCCCAGATAACCGCGCCGGACTTTGCCGCCGGAAACGATTTGTTTGTAAACGAACGACGCGGCGTTTGCCGGAAGCGCAAAGCCGATGCCGTTGTAATCGCCTGTGGTGGTTGCGATCTGTGAATTGATGCCGATGACTTCGCCGCGCATGTTAATAAGCGGGCCGCCGGAATTGCCGCGATTAATGGCCGCGTCCGTTTGCAGAAATTGCTGAAAGCTCGTGAAGTGCGCCGCGTCCGAGCGCTCTTTCGTGGAAATAATTCCGGCGGTCACTGTTTGATCTAGGCCAAAGGGCGAGCCAATCGCCAGCACCCAATCGCCGACTTGCGCGTTCGTCGAATCGCCTAGCTTGACTGTCGGCAGTTCGCGTCCCGCGTCGATCTTGACGACGGCGACATCCGTTTCTTCGTCCACGCCGATGACTTTTCCGGGAAACTCTTCGCCCGATTGCAAACGCACGACAATCCTCGATGCGCCTTCGACAACGTGCTGGTTAGTGAGTATGAAACCCTTTGCATCGACGATGAAGCCGGAGCCGACACCGCGCGCCGGACGCCTCGCTTGCCTGCGAAACATATCGAGCAGGGATTTGTTGCCGGGAGATGTCGGCGTGGCTGCCGATGATTGATCGTCTTTGTCTTCATCGTCTCCGGCGG
Organism: Pyrinomonadaceae bacterium; assembly: GCA_051000345.1. GTDB lineage: Bacteria > Acidobacteriota > Blastocatellia > Pyrinomonadales > Pyrinomonadaceae > JBHENC01. Next base: position 12,526 of record JBPCOJ010000005.1, read on the forward strand.
CGATTTCCGGCGCGGCGATTTTCGTGTCGATGTTGACGACGGCGGGTTCGACGCGCTTGGCGATTTCAACGAAGGACGCGGACAAAGCTTCGGGCGCGCGTGCAATCTGCGCTTCGCTTTGCGCGAACAGCGGGCGGCCTGTGAGCAATGCGCCGAGGCCGATTCCCGTTGTCAGACAAGCGACGACGAGCGCCACTATCCACACGCGCAGCTTGCGCAAAATCGCTTGCTCGTCAACTGTCGTTCGACCTTCAGGAAGCTTCAACATGATATGTACCGCCTATTGAAAAACCATACCCGAAACGTTGACGCGAGATTTGCTTTGCTCATCGCGCCCGATGTAAATCTTCTGCCGCAGAAGCGAAAGGTTTTCAAGTATAACGAAACACCGTGCGCGCCGCAAAGCAAGCGGCACCCGGCACACAGGATTTACGGCTCGATTTGCAGTTCAAAGGGATTCCTTTTTTGCGATGTAATCGCCCGCCGCCTTCGCATGAAATCCATCTTCATCGTCAACGTCATCCGTTATCACACTCTCATCCGTCACAGGCTTTCCCTTGCCGCGAAGCCGTAATTCCGATACAAGCACGCCCGCGAGAATGAGCGCCGCGCCCACATTCGCCCGCCCGCCCGTCCATTCATTTCTGCCGCGCACGATGACCGCAATCAAAGTGGCGAAGACGGGTTCGAGGCTAAAGATAATCGCCGCGTGCGTCGCAGACATTTTTCCTTGCGCCCAAGTCCAAGCGAGAAATGTTCCAACTGTCGCCACAATCGCCAGATAAATTTCCTGCCACACGACGCGCGCGCTCCACACCAGCGGCACAGCCTCGCGCGCGACAAACAGCGGCACAGCGTTTTGCGGAAACACACGCGCGACAAAATGAAGCGAAGACCACATCGAGAGAAAGACAACGGCCGCAATCGTTATCTGCAAAACAGTTAATTGTCGCGGGTCGATGCGTTTCGCGTAAACGCTCGTCAACGTCAAATGCGTCGCAAAGAGAACGGTGCAAGCGAGCGTCAATAAATCGCCCGTGTTCACGCTCGCGTCGTGCGGCGCAAGAATCAACGCGCCGCCGATGGAAGCCAGTACGACGCCGAGCAGATTCTCGAAGTTCGGGCGCACGCGCAACAGCGCAAAGGCGACGAACGGCACAAGCGGCGTCGTCAGCCCCGTGACGAACGCGGACTTTGACGGCGTCGTATAAACCTGCCCGACAGCCTGCAACGCAAAGCCGACGCCCACCAGAATTCCGAGCAGCACGCCCGCCTTCCATTCATAAAAACGCGCGCGGACAATTTGCTTGCCGAACAACACGACGAGCACGACGGCGGCAATCCCGAAACGGAACGTCAGATAAGCGACGGGCGGCCAACGCTCCAGCACGTCCTTCGCCATCACGAACGTCGAACCCCACACGAGCGTCGTCAACACCAGCGCCGCATCCGCCGAAAGATTTTTTCTAAGCTGCATAAAGAGCAGTATTCAGAGTACAGAAGTCAGGAGTTAGAATAAAACCAAGCGCAAGTTTACGCTTGAATCAAAAATTGATAGAGCATGGGTATGACAACAATTACAGAACGTGCATGTAGCAACAAGCGAACAAAGCGTGAATGCGACTCGCGCGGCTATCTTCTGCGGCCTTATCTTATTCTGACTTCTGTCTCCTGACTTCTGACTACTGTCTTATGGTTTGAGCAGAATTTTGATGATGCCCTTTTCGGTGGCACGGCGCATTGCGCACACGCCGTCACGAAGCGCGTGCTGTTCGCTGATTAAACTTTCGACATCGATACTTTTATTTTTAAGCAGTTCGAGCGCCGGAGCAAAGCGCCCGCAGCGCGAGCCGACGACGCTGATTTCGTCAACGACAATCCGCGCGGCATCGATTCGCGTTTGGCCTTGAAAAGTCGATTTCAAAACGAGCGTTCCGCGCGGGCGCAGCATATCCAGCGCGAGCGCAAAGCCGGACTCAGCGCCCGACGCTTCGACTACTACATCGAATTCACGAACGCGCCGCCGCGCATCATCGACCATCATTGTTTCAATTCCACGCCGCGCCGCAATGCTCAATTTCTCCGCGTGCTTTCCGATGAGCAGCAACCCGGCTCCCGTCAGCGCCAGCGCCTGCGCGCACAAAAGTCCGAGCTTGCCGTCGCCGATGACCGCGATGCGTGTTTCCGCTTCGATGCTCACGCGCTCCGCAATGCCGCGAGCCGCCGCGAGTGGCTCCGTGAACACCGCGCACTCGTCTGAAATTTCATCCGGCACAATCAAAAGATTCGCGGCGGGCAATTGCAAAAACTCCGCGTGCGCTCCGTCGCGCCCGTGTATGCCGAGCACCGTCCGCTCCGAACAATGCCGCGCGTCATTCGCCGCACATAACGCGCAATGCCCGCAGCCAGCGTTAAGTTCACCCACCACGCGCCGCCCCGTTAAGTGGCGCGCATCGTCCGGCGCACTTTCCACTACGCCGACAAACTCATGTCCCAATGTTCCTTGAAATCCCGCGTAGCCGCGCGCAATCTCCGCATCCGTATTGCAAATGCCCGACAGCACGACACGCACCAGCGCTTCACGCTCATCGCGCGGCATCGGAACTTCCGCGACGCTCAATTCATCGCGCTCATAACGTAGTGCAAGCATAAAAATAGTGGTCAGTGGGCAGTGGTCGGTGTTCAGTTCTTAGAATTGCCCGAAAACTGTTCACTGACAACTAACCGCTGTTTACTACTTCAAAAACTCTCCGTGCGCGTGTAGGCGTTGGCGGGCGTGAGTTCGATTGTTAGTTTTTGGCCTGTGATGTTGACCGGCAAGCGCCATTCGAGGCTTTGCGCGCCGCCGTTGAGTGTCGCGTGAAGCCACCACTTGCCGGGCGCAACCGTAAGAATCGTGCTTCCCTTCGCGTCCAACTGCGCGGCGACGGGCGGGCGTTTCTTCATGCGCTGCGACAAAAAAGTTTCAAAGCGCAATCCCGCGCGGCGATTGTCCGGATCGAAAAACTCGCGCCGCACGGCTGCCACGTCCACCGAGTAAAGTTCAACCGGCACGTTCAAAGCGATATTGGCGGCGTCTTCGTCCGGCGGGCGGCGCAGCACAATCGAAACGCTCGTTTGCCCGCCCGCGTTGTTCGTCACCGGCAGCGATCCGCCGTCCGGCAGTTTCCTGTACAGCGTCCAGCCCGCGCCGACGAGCGCCACAACCAGCGCCACCCGCAGGCAATGGACAATGACATTCGATTTGAAACTTCGCGTGCTCACGGTTAAGCAATCAAAACATTTTCAATCGTTTAGCTAACGAGATTTTTCTTGCGCAGCGCTGTTTCCAGTTCTGCATCCGATGGCACGGAGAGCACTTCCGTATCGCCGAGTTTCACCGTCGGCTTGCGCTCCTTGCCGTTGTTTTGTTCCTTAACCCATGCGGAGGCCGCCGCGTCCTGCTCGACATCTATGTACTTGTAATCCACGCCCAACGCATCCAAATGCCGCAGCGTGCGCTTCGTGTCGCCGCACCAATCCGCGCCGTAAACTTCGACCTTGTCCATTGCTTTATTCCCGCCCTTCCAAAAATTTTACACATCATAGCAACGCTCCACTGAAAACCTAAAACTAAAAACCGTCCGACGCGTTTCCCGATTATTGCGCGGGCGGTTGTTTACAGAGTTCGCCGCATCGCATATTCTTGAACCACACGAAAAGAGATCGGCAATCCGGCGAGCGATGAACTTCAGCAATCCACAGGCAGACAAATTCCGCGACGAGTGCGGAGTGTTCGGCATTTACGGCCACACGGAAAGCGCGCGGCTCACTTATTTAGGCCTGTACGCACTGCAACATCGCGGGCAGGAATCATGCGGCATCGTTTCGAGCGACACTGCTGAACTGCGCTCGCACCGCGCGATGGGACTCGTCTCGGACGTGTTCGATCAAGCGGCGCTCGATCAACTGCCCGGCGCGGCGGCAATCGGTCATGTGCGTTATTCGACATCGGGCGAAGTCTCTATACGCGAAGCGCAGCCGTTTCTCGTCGCCTGCCAGCACGGGCAAATCAGTGTTTGCCACAATGGTAATCTTCCCTTCGCCAGCGATGAACGCAAACGACTCGAACGCGCCGGAGCGATTTTTTCATCGACATCCGATACGGAAGTCATACTGCACGGCGTTGCCCGCTCCGGCGCCGCTTCAATCCCGCAAGCCATTTCAGATGTGCTCTGCGAAACAGAAGGCGCGTTCTCGATGCTTTTTCTGACGCCGGACGCATTGATCGCCGTGCGTGATCCGCGCGGCTTTCGCCCGCTCGCGCTCGGGCAACTCGGCGATGCGTGGGTCGTCGCTTCCGAAACATGCGCCTTCGATTTGATCGACGCGCGTTACGTGCGCGACGTTGAACCCGGCGAATTGATCGTCATTGACCGCACAGGGCTTCATTCGTCGCACCCGCTTCCAACGCGCCCGCATTCGATGTGCATCTTCGAGCACGTTTATTTTGCGCGTCCCGACTCCGTCATCTTCGGTCACTCCGTCAACGAATCGCGCCACAAGATGGGCAAGCGCCTCGCTATAGAGCATCCGGCTGATGCGGACATCGTCGTGCCTGTGCCGGATTCCGGCGTCGCCGCCGCGATTGGTTACGCAGCGCAATCCGGCATCAACTATCGTCAAGGACTCGTGCGCAACCACTACGTCGGGCGCACCTTTATCGAACCCAAGCAATCCATACGCTCCTTCGGCGTCCGCATCAAACTTAATCCCGTGCGTCATCTTATCGAAAATCGCAGCGTTGTTTTAATCGACGACTCTATTGTGCGCGGCACGACTTCTAAAAAAATCGTCCGCATGGTCAGAGAAGCCGGAGCGCGCGAAGTCCACATGCGCATTAGTTGCCCGCCGACCTTGAGTCCGTGTTACTACGGAGTGGACACACCGAACAAATCCGATCTAATCGGCGCGCAAATGTCCGTTGAAGAAATCCGCCGCTTCATCGAAGCAGACTCCCTCGGCTATCTCTCGCTCGAAGGAATGCTCGAAGCGACAGGCATCGCGCCCGCATCATCATGCGTCGCGTGTTGGACGGGACGCTATCCAACTGCAATCAACAGCGAAGCCGAAACCATGTTCGCACGCGAACACGAACCCGTGCCTTCGGGAGATGCTTAAGAAGCGCGGGCTAACGATTCGCAAAGGGCTACAGTATGAAAAAGAAAAGCGTACCGAGAAAGCATACCGTCAGAGCGCAGATGCAAGTCTTGGAATTAACCAAAGCAGGCAGTTCGATTGAGTTTGAGATATTCGCTAAAAAAGAGAAGATAGGCACAATTACTGTCGGGCAAGGTTCGCTAACATGGCGCGGCGGAAAGAAACAGCACAGCAAAAGGTTCTCGTGGTCGAAGTTTGCCGAACTGATGGATGAGCATTCTTATCGTTAATTCTTACAGTTTGGAGTGGCTTTGTTGCATAAATAGGGTTTTGTGCCCATATATTGTGGAAGACCCGTCAAATTTCAGACCCGAAACCGCAATATATAGATTTATGCAACAACGCCGTTTGGAGTCATAATCATGGCAGATTTGCTAAAGAGAATCACCATCAATCCAGAGCAATGCGGCGGGCGTCCTTGCATTCGCGGGATGCGTATTCGTGTCGTTGACGTGCTCGATCTGTTTGCCGCCGGACTGAGCGCGAAGGAGATACTACAAGAGATGCCTGACTTAGAAAATGAAGACCTACAAGCGGCATTACAATATGCGGCGCGGCGGTTGGATCATCCCGTGATTGCCGCGTGATTATCTGGATTGACGCACAAATGTCTCCGGCGATGGCAAGCTGGATCAGCGAACAGTTTGCTGTTAGCGCGCTGGCGCTGCGTGAGTTGAACTTGCGCGACGCAACCGATCAAGAAATATTTTTTACTGCAAGACGCGAATCAGTTGTTGTAATGACAAAGGACAGCGATTTTTTGAATTTGCTTGACGAGTTCGGCGCGCCCCCGCAAGTGATCTGGCTTACCTGCGGCAATACATCGAACGCCCACCTTAAAAGAATTCTAATGAACTCATTACCGGCGACGCTGAAACTTTTGCAGGAAGGCGAGCGGCTGATTGAAATAAGCTCATGATGGCAACAGCTATCATACAGCTTCATTACTGCCTCAAGACGTCGTTTGGCAATGGAGGTTAATTCATAGTGACGCAAAGAAGAGGCGGGTGCGCGCCCGCCGTGCTTATCGTCGTTTTAATCATCGCCGTCGGTCTGGCAGTATTTTGGTGGCTACGCAATAAAAAGGAACAGCCGCCGCCGCCGCCGTCGGGCGACGAGTTGCAGGTGCATGTTCTCGATGTCGGGCAGGGCGATTCGATTTTGATTGTTTCGCCGACGGGCAAGACGGTGCTCGTCGATGCGGGCGTTCCCGGCAGCGGCAAGGCTGTGCTCGCGGCGATGAATCGCTACAATATCAAGAGCATTGATTTATTCATCGCAACGCACGCTCACGCAGACCACATAGGAGCGGCTGATGAAGTGATTCGCGCCGTGCCGACACAGGCCGTGCTCGATAGCGGTGTGTCGAACACGACGAAGAATTATCAAGACTTTCTCGAAGCCGTGAAGCAAAGCAATGCGAAGTTCGTTCAGGCCGAGCCGGGACAAAACTTTGACATGGGCGGCGGCGCGCGCGTCGAAGTGCTCGCGCCGATCAAACCCTTCTTCAACAAATCCGAACTGCGCTCCGGCGGTAACGAGCCGAACGCCAATTCCGTCGTCACGCGCCTAGACTACGGCGATTTCTCTATGCTTTTGACGGGCGATGCCGAAGCGCAAACAGAAGAGCGCATGATCTCGAAAGGCGAAAACTTACAGGCGAAGATTCTCAAAGTCGGGCATCACGGCTCGAAGTATGCAACGAGCGAAGATTTCCTGAATCGCGTCAAGCCCGAAGTCGCAATCATTTCCGACGGCGCGCAGAATCGTTACGGTCATCCATCGCAGGAAACGCTTGACCGCTTGCGCGCTGCCCGCGTCAAAATTTACCGCACAGACTTGCAAGGCGAAATTACGATCATCTCGAAAGGCAAAGGCTACGAAATCAAAGCCGGACGCGAGGCCAAAGAAAACGAACTCTTCGCCGGACGCGAAGCCCAACGCGACGATTCCGCGCGCAGAGGCTTCGTAGATTACGGCGACTACGGCGGCCCGCCGCCGCGCCCGCCCAAAGAAGCACGCAAATAACGGTGAAGATGAAGGCTGGAGGCTGCAAAAACTTTCGGCCTTCATTAAATTTACACTTGACCTTCAGTTCTCATTATGAGAACATAGGTTAAACCAAAACTTAGTAGATGAAGTTATTGGGATAGAAACGAAATCTACAATCAGCTAAGGCTTTAATAACTAAGGAGAAAAACCATGCTTTTCGGGGAAACTATTATTGCAGGAGTCAACGGTGAACATGAACGTCATCAGCTACAAGAAAATTCACGAATTTATTACCAAACATTCCGATTCAGAAGCGGGATTAAATGCATGGTACGCAACAGCTAAGAAAGCGAAATGGCAAAACCTCGCTGAAGTTCAGCAAAGATATGCACATGCCGACTTAGTAGGACGCCATATAGTTTTTAATATTAATAACAATAAATACAGAGTGATAGCGAGAATCGTCTATAGCAGTCAAACTATCTTCATAGCAGATGTATTTACACATCAGGAATATAACAACTGGAAAACATGAGCGCAGCAGTAACAATAAATCCAGCGCGATATAAGCGACTTCTGTCCAAAGCTATGCCAATAGCTATTGAATCGGAAGAAGACAATGAGCGTATGTTGGCTGTAGCTGAAAAGCTAATGGCTAAAGGTGAAAATTTATCACCTGAAGAAGGCGCACTATTGCGTCTTCTGGGTACTCTCATTCAAGACTTTGAAGAAAGGTATTATCAGCCTAGAGAAGCTACGCCTTTAGAAATATTGCATCACTTGATGGACGCGCGTGAGTTAAAACAGAGTGACTTGGTAGAAGTGTTCGGCTCCAAAGGTATTACTTCGGAAGTAATAAATGGAAAGCGTAGTATCAGTAAGGCACAAGCTAAAGCTCTGGCTAAATTTTTTGGTGTATCAGTTGAATTGTTTATTTGAATGCCAATAAACTTACGGAAACATTGAAAAGCATTCGACGCGCAAACATCTTCAAGGAGATAAAATCATCATGGCAAAGAACAGCGATAGCGGCGACGGGCGCAAACAAACTTCGCGCGATCATGCGCTACACGCCGTTATAGACCGCATTGAAGATAATGGAATGGCCGTCGTTCTTCTCGGCGACGACGAAAAACAACAGATAGATTTGCCAGTCGCATTTCTCCCGGACGGCGCAAGCGACGGCGACCATCTGCGCATCTCGATCACGCTCGACAAACAAGCGCGCGCCGAAGCCTTAGACAACGTGAAAAAATTGCAGGATGAGCTAACCGCACGCAGCGGCACGCAGAATCAAAAGGATTTCAAACTGTAAGAATCGCCGCAAAAATGAATAGCAAATCCCTTTCTTAATAATGAGCAAACCTGTTTCATACAGCGACGCGGGCGTTGACATAGACGCATCGAACCTTGCGAAAGAGCGCATCAAACAACTCGCGCGCGCAACCTTTAACGAACGCACGCTGACCGACATAGGCAGCTTCGGCGGCATGTTCGACGCGGCGTTTCCACAGATGCGCCAGCCCACGCTCGTCGCTTCGGCTGACGGCGTCGGCACGAAATTGAAAATCGCTTTTGCGACCAACACGCACCACACAGTCGGCCAAGACCTCGTCAATCACTGCGTCAACGACATATTAGTGCAGGGCGCGCGCCCGCTTTTCTTCCTAGACTACATTGCCACCGGAAAACTCTCGCCCGCCGTTGTCGCATCCGTTGTCGAAGGCATTGCGAACGGCTGCCGCGAAAACCGTTGCGTGCTGCTCGGCGGCGAAACGGCGGAGATGCCCGGCTTTTACGCGGCGGGCGAATACGACGTAGCGGGCTTTGTCGTCGGCATCGTTGACCGTGAAAAAGTGATTGACGGCAGAGGCATCATGGCGGGCGACGTGTTGCTCGCACTTCCGTCCACAGGTCTTCACACCAACGGCTATTCGCTGGCGCGCAAACTTTTTTTTGAAATCGCGGGTTACGATGTTGACACACAGCTTCCGGCGCTCAGCGAAACAATCGGCGCGACGCTTTTGCAGCCGCACAAAAGTTATCTGAAAGCGCTCGAAGGCCTGCTCGACAAAAATATAATAAAGGGACTCGCGCACATTACGGGCGGCGGGCTGCTGGAAAACATTCCGCGCATTCTTCCGCAACGGGTCGGCGTGAAAATCGAGCGCGGCTCATGGCCTGTGCTTCCCGTTTTCGACGTGATGAAGGAGATCGGCAATGTTTCCGAAGCGGAGATGTATCGTACATTCAATATGGGCGTCGGCATGGTCATCATCGCCGCGCCGCAAGACGCCGTAGCGATCAAGGCGCATGTACGTGAACGGGGAGAATCATGTTACGAAATCGGGCGCGTAACGGAAGGAAACGGCGCGGTCTCAATCGAGTAGAGCTTTGGAGTTTAAGGTGGGAACGCTTCATCGTCTCGGCATATTGATTTCCGGGCGCGGCTCGAACATGCTTGCGCTCATTGAAGCCGTGCGTGACGAACGCATTCCAGATGCGCAAATTGCCGTCGTCATCAGTGATCGCGCGGACGCGCACGGCATCGCCCGCGCACATGAATACGGAATTGAAACGCTCGTCATCGAGCGTCGTAAACGCACGCGCGAAGAACACGAACAGGAAATACTCGCCGCCTTAAGAGAGCGCGAAATCTCGCTCGTCTGTCTCGCCGGTTACATGCGTTTGCTTTCGCCGCTTTTCATCGACGCATATCGCGGGCGCATACTGAACATCCATCCGAGTCTGCTGCCAGCCTTTCCCGGCCTCGACGCGCAACGTCAAGCGCTCCGGTACGGAGTCAAATATACGGGCTGCACCGTTCACTTTGTGGACGAAACTCTGGACGGTGGAGCAATCATCGCGCAGGCAGTCGTGCCTATTCACGACAGCGACACCGAAGAAATCTTAGCCGCGCGCATTCTCGCAGAAGAACACAAGCTCTACGCGCAAGCTGTGGCGCGCGTGCTGCGCGGCGACTACGAAATTATCGAACGACGCGTGACGGGCAAATTTTGATTATGACGATTGATGAACAACTCGCTTACTTGCGCAAAGTCACTGTGGAGATTATCCGCGAAGAAGAATTGCGCGCGAAGCTTGAAAAATCGGCGCGCACGAATGTTCCGCTGCGCATTAAGCTCGGTGCTGACCCGACTGCGCCCGACATACATCTAGGCCACACGGTTGTCATACGCCGCTTGCGCGCATTTCAGGAACTCGGCCACACCGTTATTTTTCTGATCGGCGATTTCACGGGCTTGATCGGCGATCCTTCGGGAAAAAGCGCGACGCGCCCGCAACTCTCCGTCGAAGAGATTGCCCACAACGCCGAAACTTACAAAACGCAAATCTTCAAGCTGCTCGATCCCGAAAGAACAGTCATTGATTTCAATTCGCGCTGGATGAACGAAATCGGCGCAGCAGGCTTTATACGCCTCGCATCGCACGTCACCGTCAAACAGATTTTAGAGCGCGATGATTTTCAGAAACGTCTCGAAGAAAACCGCCCGCTCGCACTGCATGAAGTTCTGTACCCCCTCGTGATGGCCTACGATTCCGTCGCGCTCAAAGCGGATGTCGAACTCGGCGGCACGGATCAAAAATTCAATCTACTGATGGGCAGAAATTTGCAGCGCGAGTACGGGCAGGAAGCGCAGGTCGTGATGATTACGCCGCTCCTCGAAGGCACGGACGGCGTGCAGAAAATGTCGAAGAGTCTCGGCAATTACATCGGCATCAATGAAGCGCCAGAGGAGATGTTCGGCAAAATCATGTCCATCTCGGACGAATTGATGTGGCGTTATTATGAGCTTTGCACAAACGCGAGCACGACGGAGATAAATGCGATACGCGCGTCTGCCGAAAACGGCGAACGCAATCCGCGCGATCTGAAAGTCGAATTAGCCAAGCGCATCATCACAGACTTTCATTCACGCGAAGATGCGACGCGTGCCGAAGAAGAGTTCCGCCGCGTATTTCAAAACAAGCAAGCGCCCGATGAAGTCAAGGAGCGCACTGTTACGGTGGGCGCTTGGAAACTTCCGCGCCTGCTCGTCGAAACTGCACTCGCGCCGTCAATGGCCGAAGCGCGCCGTCTTATCGAACAAGGCGGCGTTCGCATTGATGGTGAACGGGTCGCGCGCGCGGATTATGAAATTGAGTTGAACGCGGATCGCACAATAGTGTTGCAAGTCGGCAAGCGCCATTTCATGCGCGTGCGCGGCAATTGAAACAGAGAGTCGCGGGCAGTAGCAATATCACATCACGAACACAGTTCTGCCTTCGGTTCATTTCACTTACACAGTTATTACCGCCACTCACTAGGAAATAGCGCGCCAGCTTTGTCGGCAGTTAGTTGAGCACCAGCGAGCGCTGCCGCACGCGCCATCACGGGATCGCGCCTAGCTAACATATCGGCAGGTGTCGGTAAAACTATTTCGTCAGGCGTGACGCCGCTTCGCTCCAAGCTTTTGCCGTCAGACATGATGGCGTCGGCGTCCGTAATGCTGACACCATAGGGTACTATTGTATTAACGCCTGCCTCGTGTTGATAGTGTCTGGCTCTCATCACCGCACCCGCCGTGTGGTCGCCAATCACCGTGCCGCGTTTTTCGAGTTGAATGACACGGGCAAATAGTTCTGAAGACGAGGCGGAATCACTATCAACGAGGACGACAAGCGCGCCGGTGAAGGTGTGACCGTTACCGCGCGTTTTGGCGATCAAGGGTTTCGATTCTTTGCGGCTATTGATGTCGGCCACCTTAAGGTTTTTATCGAAGAAGTAGCCGAGCAAATGTAGCAGCGTGACTTCAGCACCACCGCCGTTGCCGCGTAAATCGAGGATCAGCGCCTTGCGGCCTTTCACCTTTTCCATGATTCCGTCAACACTCTCTTCGGTCAGATCAAAGGCAGGCATCTTCCACACAAAGACGCCGTTTAGATTCTCTATATAGCGGTGGCGATTCGCGCGCTCATCCGACTCGATACCTCTGATTAGCTCACTAAGGTCTAGGCTGTCGGTGAGGTTGATGACACGCTTGCCCTGCTTTACGTCGGCTTTTATCTCAAGCTGGTGTTGCTGACCATCCGGGCTTTGCGCAACGACTTGCATACCCGGCCTTGGACTTAACGCGTTGTAGTAATACTGCATTTTCCAGAAATCTCTGCGCGTTGGACTAAATCCACCGAGCGAGGTAATTGCATCGCCTTCCTTAAGCCCTTTAGCGGCGGCGTCGCTGCCCGGTTTGACGGCGGAGACATAACACTTTTCGCCGATCATCTGCATCCGCCATCCATACTCAATGCGCTCCGGACGCGGCGGGGGAAGAAAGAACGTGTGTGAATCGTTCAGGTCAAGCAGCGCCTGCGCGATAATTCCAAACGCCTGACCGAGCGAAGCGGCCTGTTTGAGTTTTTCATCGGCGGCTTTGAAGCGCCCGTCAATATCCACGCCATGAAAATTAGCATCGTAGTAGTTTTTCTTGAGATCACCCTTGATCGCCGCAAGCATGTCTTGCGCCCGTCCGCGCTCAATGCGATCAAGCGTTTGCGCGCGCAGAGGAAAAACCACATACAAAAGAACTGTGAGACATAAGACGGCGCGCGGCGCGCTATTGTATAAACAAAAGGGAGGTGACAAACGCCTTCTAATCTTCATTGAGGATACTCCTTCGACAAACTATGTAGTTGAGGTTTTAAAACAGATTTTGCACGCATCGCCGCTATTGAGAGAAGCTGCGGGCGGGTGCCATCCTATAATGAAGGCGGGCGCCATGTAAAGAAATTTCTAAAAACAGTTAAGCGCTTTTGAGCTATGTTTCTTCAGATATAATTGACGCCTTCGCAGAGCGTTTGCTATTCTTTTGGTTTCATTACGTTACTCAATATTTATATACAGAGGTCTATAGCAAAATGTCACACGATGTGTTTATTTTGGGCGGCAAGCGCACGCCGATGGGCGAATATGTCGGCGCGTTGAAGGATATTTCGGCGATTGATCTGGGCGTGATTGCCGCGCGCGGAGCATTGGAAGCAACAGGCGTCGCCGCCGATGAAATCGACCATACGATCTTCGGCAACGCTCTGCAAACTTCGGGCGATGCGATCTACGGCGCGCGGCACGTCGCTTTGAAGGCGGGTGTGCCGTTTGATCGTCCGGCGCTGACCGTTAATCGTTTGTGCGGCAGCGGTATTCAATCCATTATCAGCGGCGCGCAGATGATTCAACTCGGCGAAGCAAACACGGCGCTCGTCGGCGGAATGGAATCCATGTCGCAGGCTCCGCATGTGATTCGCGGCGCGCGCGGCGGTTTCGCGCTCGGTCAGGGCAAGCTCGAAGACAGTTTGATGGTCGCGCTTCTGGACACTTACTGCAACACACCGATGGCTGGCACGGCGGAGAATCTCGCGCGCCGCCACGAAGTTTCACGCGAATCGCAAGACGAATATGCTTTGCGCTCGCAGCAGTGCGCGAAAAAAGCGCAGGACAAAGGCGTTTTCGCGGAAGAGATCGTCCCCGTCGAAATCAAAACAAAAAAAGGCACGACGCTCTTTGACCACGACGACCACATGCGCCCCGAAACGACGCTCGAAGGCTTGGCGAAACTGCGCCCTGCCTTCAGCAAAGACGGCTTCGTCACCGCCGGTAATGCGTCGGGAATCGTTGACGGCGCGGCGGCGCTCGTCATCGCGGGCGAAGAATATGTGAAAGCGCACGACGCGAAACCAATCGGGCGCATCGTCAGTTGGGCTTACGCCGGAGTCGAGCCGGAAATCATGGGCATCGGCCCCGTCCCCGCGACGCGCAAGGCGCTGGAGAAAGCAAACCTGAAGATTGAAGACCTTGATTTAATCGAAGTCAACGAAGCATTCGCCGCGCAGTATCTCGCCGTCGAAAAGGAACTCGGCCTCGACCGCGAAAAAACGAACGTCAACGGCGGCGCAATCGCACTAGGTCATCCGCTGGCAGCATCCGGCACGCGCCTCGTGCTCACCTTGCTCAACGAACTCGGACGGCGCGGCGGGCGCTACGGGCTGGCAACCGCGTGCATCGGCGGCGGTCAGGGCATCGCGATTATTTGCGAGCGTTTGTAAATCTTTGACGCAAGTTGGAAGGCCACGAAAGCGCGTGTTTGAACGAAAGGTTTTCGCGCGCTTTTTTATTTTTTGTTAAGAGATTTAATATTTTGTTCACTGCATTCCGCTTGCGCGAAACCGCCGCCCGTGATAAAAGCTTCCTTTCCAATTCAAGGTCATTCCCGGTTAATCGAATAACGCAATTACATGGCTTCAAATTCAACGTTTTCGTCTCGCGCCCGCATTGAGTAGCGGACGCCAACACCGACTTTCAATCAATTTCTTTTTAAGGAGTTCCCCAAAGTTATGTTCAAACTTCTACGTCTATCTCTCGTCGCGCTGCTTCTGCTCACCGTCATGAGCGTTGCGGCTTTGGCTCAGTCAACAGTGGACGGCGCTATCGGCGGTATTGCTAAAGACCCGCAGGGCGCAATCATCCCGAATGCGACGGTCGCGGTTCGTAACGTCGAAACAAATAAAGAAAGCACGGTGACAACCGACAGCGAAGGCCGCTTTCGCGTTGCGCAGCTTCAGCCCGGCAACTACAGCGTGGTTGTCAACGCCTCCGGCTTCGGCACGTTCACGCAAGAGCCGGTCGTCGTCGAGGTTGGCCGCATCACGACAATAGAGGCCGGACTCCAAGTCGGCAACGTAACCGGCGAAACCGTCAACGTCAGCGGCGAAGCGCCTGTTATCAATACTGAGCGCCAGGATTTCTCTACCAATGTTAATCAAACTTCGATCAACGAGCTTCCGATCAATGGTCGCCGCGCCTCCGACTTCGTGCGGTTGTCGCCCGGCGTCGTACCCGACGGGGCTTTCGGCTTAACGAGTTTTCGCGGCATCTCCGGGCTTTTGAACAACAGCACGGTGGACGGCGGCGATAACAATCAAGCCTTCTTCTCGGAAGAGCGCGGGCGCACGCGCATTCCTTACGTTATCAGTCAGGCGGCGGTGCGCGAGTTTCAGGTCAACACCTCGAACTACTCTGCGGAGTACGGGCGTGCGGCTGGCGGCGTCATCAACACCATCACCAAGAGCGGCACGAACGAATTTCACGGCGGCGCGTTCTTTTATGATCGCGATAACAAATTAGGTGCGCGCAATCCATTTTCCTTCCTAACCGTTCGACAGCCGGACGGCACAAACCAGATCGTCGGTCTTAAGCCGACAGATCGCCGCCTCCAATTCGGCGGTACTATCGGCGGCCCTATTGTGAAGGACAAGCTCTTTTTCTTCTTTAGCTACGATCAACAGAAACAGAACTTTCCGGCTGTCGCCGCGCCGAGCAGCACGACTTTTTTCAACCTTACCGCAGCTAATCAAACAACCTTGACTTCGCGCGGCATCACCAACACGCAGCGCGACGCCGGACTCGCATTTCTACAGAGCTTGACCGGAACAGTTCCGCGCCGACGCAATCAAACCATCTACCTTCCCAAGATCGATTGGAACATCAATAACAATAATACATTCACGGCGACATTTAACCGGCTGCGCGCAAACGCTCCGGCGGGCGTTCAATCGCAGGCCGTAGTATCGCGCGGCATCGCCAGCTTCGGCAACGATTTCGTTAACGTCGATTCGCTCAATCTGCGACTCGCTTCGACACTCTCGCCGAAGCTGCTTAATGAAGCGCGTTTTCAGTACGGGCGCGATAATGAATCTCAAATCGGTCAGACGCCTGCTCCGGGAGAACCCACCACCGCCGTCAACGGCACTTCGCCGTCAGTCGCTATAGGCAGCGGCGGCATCACTATCGGACAACCGAACTTTCTTAATCGCCGGGCTTTCCCGGATGAAAAGCGCCTTCAATTCGCCGACACGATTACGCTGACGCGCGGCAACCAGACCTTTAAGTTTGGCGGTGATGTTAATCGCGTGAATGATCTGCTCGATAATCTCTTTCAGGAAAGCGGAGCTTACTCTTACAGCAACCTGACGGATTTCCTGAGCGATTTCGCTAATCCGGCGGGCAAACGCTACAGCTCGTTCAATCAGGGCTTCGGCCCCACCGCCTTCAGGTTCAATACCTACGACTATAACTTCTTCGTGCAGGATGACATTCGCGTTTCTCCGCGCTTAACCCTCAACCTCGGCTTGCGCTACGAATACGAGCAACTTCCCAATCCGCAAATCGCCAATCCACTCGCGCCGGGAACGTCCGTATTTCCTTCCGACAAAAATAACTTCGGCCCGCGCTTCGGCTTCGCTTACGACCTGACCGGCGACGGCAAGACTTCGCTTCGCGGCGGCTATGGTATCTATTACGGGCGCATCATCAACTCGACGATCTCGAACGCCATCACCAACACAGGCTCGGCGCTCGGACAGCGCCAGTTCTCTTTGAGGGGAAGTGACCCCGGCTCTCCAACCTATCCGAATGTGCTGGCTGCGCCGCCAAATGTCGCAGGTTCTGCGCCTGCGCCGGACATCATTCAGTTTGCGTCGAACACCAGCAACCCGATGATTCATCAAGCCGACATCGTGTTCGAGCGTCAAATTTCGCGCAATACGGTGGTTTCCGTATCGGGCTTGTTAAGCCTTGGCAGAGCGTTGCCGACCTTTGTGGATACGAACCTGTCATTTCCCAATACCACACTGAATTTCAACGTGGTCGGCGGGCAATTCGACGGGCAACGGTTTCAATCGCCGGTGTTTCTCGGCGCGCGTCCCAACACGAACTTCGGACGCATTACGGAAATCAGGAGCACTATCAATTCGGAATACGAAGGATTGGTGCTGCAAGCTAATCGCCGCTTGACGAAAGGACTTCAATTCCAGACCAACTACACGCTTTCGCGCGCGCTCGACAACGGACAGGGTTCGCAGACCTTTAGCAACCCCAATATTCCGCTCAATCCTTTCGATCTCGGTTTGGAAGGCGGCACGTCAACGCTCAATGTGCGCCACCGCTTCAACGCCAGCGTCGTCTATAATCCGACATTCTTCGGAGACGGCAGCAGCAAAGTGGGACGCGCGATATTCAACGGCTTCACCATTGCGCCCATCGTCCAAATCGCTTCAGGAAGACCCGACACGGGAACCGTCTCAAATAACCTTAGCACCGCGCAGCCATCGGGAACGGCTGCCGCATTCAGGCCGACCAGCTTGGGCATTATCGGCGCAGGCGGATCGAATCGCCCGTTCTTTATTCCGCGTAATGCCGTCAACTTCCCACACACGGCGACAGTTGATTTGCGCGTCTCGCGTCGCTTTCGCTTCACGGAAACGGCCAATATAGAGTTTCTGGCAGAAGGGTTCAACATCTTCAATCGCACGAACGTAACCGACGAAAGGGGAACATTGTTTATTCTTTCATCACAGTTCAACAACACCGGCACAGCGGCGACCAATCCAAACTTTGGTCAAATTACCGGCGCAACCTTAACCTCCGATCCGACTTTCCGAACGCCGACAGGCGCGGGTAATACGATCTTCCGTGAGCGTCAAATCCAACTCGCCGTGCGCTTTCAGTTTTAAGGAAAGTCTAAACGGTCAATCTCCGGGCGTGCCTTTTAATAAAAGGCACGCCCTTTTTTGTCGCCGGAGAACTGAAAAAGCAGCACGCGACGAATGATTTTCCCCAGCCCCGACACTCGGTTCGATTCATCATTTCTCACCGCCCCGAGTTTTTACGGATTGCCTCTATCCATTTTGTTAAAATTTTGCTAACATAGTTTTGCCTGCTTTTTAGTAGCGCTTCCTGCGATTCCTCGATTCACTTATCCCGTTCGATGATGAAATCACAAACTGTCATGGAAGAAATAAAAGATAGTGGTAAAAACGTCTCTTTAGGGCGTGCGGTACAATCTTCTATGGGCGAAATGCAGATTGCTTCATGGCGCGCGTGGGGGATGGCGGCGGCGGCGTTTCTCTGCTTCATCGTTTGTTTAGCGACATTATCTTTTCTCTTTCCACAAGTCAGCCTGTGGTGGGCAGCAATCGTTAGCGCCGGTTTATGCGCGCTGGCGGCAGGCTTCGTTGCGCAGCAAAACAATCGAAAGCAAAGTGATTTCAGTTCACGCATGAGCGCGTTGCAGCAACAGTGCGCAGAGGCAGAACAGCATGTGCAGGGAACGCAGCAGGAGGCCGCGTCGCGTTACACGGGATTGGCGGCAGCTAGTCGTGAGTGGGAAACGACCTTCGCGGCGCAGCCCGACGGAATTTTTCTGTTCGACGCAGAAGGACATTTGAAGCGCGCGAATGCAGCGGGAACAGCACTGGAGAATGCACGCGCGGAAACTTCGCTCGCTGATAAGCGCTGTTGCGAAATGTTCTGGCATGTTCCGGGCGCAAGCGAGTGTGTCGTCGAGCGCGCGCGCGAAAGCGGCGAGACGCTCGAAGTTGAACTTATGGCGGGAGCGAACGAGGATCAGCCGACAATCATGATCGTCGTGCCTGTCAAAGACTCCGATCTGACGGGAAACGTGGTGGTGATTGCGCGCGATGTGTCGGAACTGCGCCGCGCCGAAGCCGAAGCCTTCGAGCATAAATCATTCATGGCGAGCCTCGCCGATTTGACGCCCGACGAGATTTACACGCTTGACGCAGACGGGCGCTTTACGTGGATGAACGAACGCGCGCGGACGACGGGCGGATTGACTGATAGCGCTCTACTCGGCAGGCATTTCGCGGACATCGTCGCTCCCGAAACAAGAGAAGCGGCAAGCGCGAATCTACGCCGCACGCAAACGGGCGAGGATGCGCAGTGCGAGGCGCAGATGATTCGCGCGGACTCGACCGTGCGCGACGTTGAAGCGCACATGTCTCCCTTGTGGCGCGACGGAAACGTGACCGGCGCGCTCGTCTTTCTGCGCGACATAACGGAACGCAAGCGCGCGCAGGATCGCATGGCGCAATCCGACAAACTGCGCGCTTTAGGCGAACTCGCGGCGGGCGTCGCGCACAACTTAAATAATTCGCTGACGGTGATTCAGGGACGCGCGCAACTTCTCTTAATGAAGCAAAAAAACGCGGACGATCCGGCCTCGCGCAGCCTCGAAGTCATCACGCGCGCCGTCAACGATAGCGCGCAGACTTTGCGCCGCATGTTGGATTTTGCGAGGCGCGACGCGACCAGCACATTTGCGCCCATAGACCTCGCGGAGTTGATCGCTTCGAGCGTCGAGATTGCCAGACCGAAATGGCAAAACGAAGCGGCGGCGCGCTCGCGTTCGATCAACGTGCGCGTGGAAAATCAAGCGGGCGTTTATGTGTTCGGCGAAGCGTCGGAGTTGCGCGAGGTCGTGCTCAATCTGCTTTTCAATGCAGTGGACGCGATGCCGGAAGGCGGCGCAATCGAGATAGGCACGCGCGCGGAACTAGACGGCGCATGTTTCTGGGTCGCAGACACGGGCAGCGGCATGGACGAGGCGACGCAAAAAAGAATCTTCGAGCCGTTTTATTCGACGAAGGGCGAGCGCGGCACGGGACTCGGCCTCTCCGCTTCGCACGGCATCATCACGCGGCACGACGGTCAATTTATGGTCGCTTCCGAGCCGGGTGAAGGCACGCGCATCGAAATCCGTTTGCCGCTTTACGAGAAAAAGCACACGGCGAAAGCGCAGGCGAGATTCGAGATGCCCGCGCAAGCGAGACAGGCACGCGTGCTGATCGTCGATGACGAGGACAACGTGCGCGCGCTGTTGTGCGATGCCTTTGCCGCAGCAGGCCACACAGTCGTCGAAGCGCAGACCGGCACAGAGGCGCTGGCACGCTTGCAGGATCAAAAAATCGATCTGGTAATATGTGACTTGGGCTTGCCGGAAATAAGCGGCGTGCAGGTGGCGCGTTGGGTCAAGGAAAATCTTCCCGCGACATCTTTGATACTCGCCACCGGATGGGCGGAAATGATTACGCCCGAAGACCGCGCGCAGGGACGCATCGACGCGGTGATTACGAAACCTTTTGCGATTACGGAAGTCTTGGAGCGCGCCACGGAGTTGCTCAACCAAAGCGCCATCCACGAATAGCTTTCCGTAGAAGCGCTGGCATAAATTTCGTCCACAGAAATTCGTCCGAAGACAAAGCATCCGGCGCACGCTGCTGTACGGAAACGTGCTTGCGCCGTTTGCACATTCAGACTATGCGAATCTCTATCGCACAACTCGTTTCTATTTGCTTCAAGCGCTTTACGCAACCCGGCGGCTTTTGCTGTAAGAAAGCATCGAGGCTGGCATACGGCTTGCCATATCTCCGGCTACAACCAACGGCGCGAACATAAAAACAGCGCGCTTTTTGAATGAATCGCAACCGAGAGTTTAAGAGGAGAATGACACAATGAGCTTACCGAACAAAGATGAAGTCGAAGGCAAATTGGATCAAGCGAAGGGCGCTATCAAGGAAACCGTCGGGAACGCTGTCGGCAACAAGGATATGGAAGACGAAGGCACGGCGGATCGCGCGAGCGGCAATGTGCAGGAAGGCTACGGCGAAGCCAAACGCACGGCCGGCGACGCAGTCAAGGATGTCGGCGACGCTATTAAAAAGTAGCTGCTGCGAAAACAAATATCAAAGGCGCGAGTTGAACTTAAATTCAACTCGCGCCTTTGATTATTTACTTACACAACGAAGTTTATGCGCTGATGAGTTTTACGTCAGTTTCTACGCCAGCGTGTGCTCGGGCCTTCATCCGATAATCTATCCACGCCCCGACGAAAAACCTTGCGCGTTTCTTCCGGCACATTTTGCAGCCTGCGCTCTCGTTCCATTTCAAGCTCGCGCGCTCTTTCACGCGGCGTCAGCGCATGGCGATTCGTGACGTGTTCGGGAGCGCGCTGCTCATGCGAATGTTTCTGTCCGGCGTTCTCATTGGTCAAGCGATCATCAGTGCGCGGCGGCGGTGGCGTCGGGGTGGTGGCGGCGCTTGTTTGTTCGCGGCCTTCGGCGATTCGCGCGAACGAATGCAGGTCTTCCTCTAATTCCTGTTCGGGATTTTTGCCGAAGAGACTTGCGACGAGCGCGCCGAGCCGTCCGGCGGGAACTTCATAGCCGAGCAGGATGCGCATCATCGTCGTTCCGCGCCGTGTCGATTCAAAAACCGCTTCGCCGTTCGTGTTGACGTCGCCGCGCACTGTTCGCCAAGCGATTCTGCGATCCGGCTCGAAGATAATTGTTTCCGCTTCCCATTCGACGCTTGTGCCTAAGGGAGCGCGCGCCGTCCAACGCGAAAAGCGCCGCCCTGTGTAATGCACGTCCTCGATGTTGTTCATCCATCGCGGAAAATTCTCGAAGTCGCTGAACAAATCAAAGACGCGCTCGATTGGCGCGTCTATCTCCATTACTTTTTCAGTTCGCTGCATTGCGGGTTTCCTCACACGAAGAGTTTAGTTTTCACGACGCTCACGCAAAACGCCAATCGCAACTTGCGTCGGGCATCGTCAGCCGTCAAACGCAAGTTGCGATCAGCTTTCGGTTTCGAGCGGCGCGACGAAAAAGCAGAAAGCCTATTCCTGCCGGACGTGGTCTGCGCCGATGTCTTCGAGCAGCTTTTCGAGCTTATCCGCGTCGTCCGCGTCCTTTGCTTCGACGCCGAGCAGTATGCCGCCGCCGCGCAAGCCCGCGTCGTAAACCTTCGCGCGATGCTCCGGGATGCCCGCGCCGATCAAAGCACCGATGATGCCGCCGGTTGCGCCGCCCGCGCCCGCGCCCGCGAGTGCTGCCGCGAGCGGCCCGGCGATGATAAGCCCGACGCCCGGCAGAGCGATGCTCGTGCCGACGGCGGCAATGCCCGCGAGCACGGCTCCGATGGTTCCGCCGAGCGCGCCGCCGATGCCCGCGCCGTCCGCCGCGTGCGTGCCTGTTTCAACCGCAAACTCTTTGCTCTTTGTCGCATCGGACATCAGCACGCTAATGTCGTCGCGCGAATAACCGCGTTTGAGAATCGCATCGACGGCTGCTTCTGCCGCCGCGCGTGTTTTGAAAAGTCCCGTTACTAATTTATTAGCCATGATCTTTTTTCGCTCCTTATGATATTCAAAAATTCTTTTGCCGAAAACGTGTCCGACTGTCGCAGGGGAAACATGATACGCGGAAACTACGCCGCACAGAATAACTATGTTTCTTTGCAGGGGGAATAATTATGTTGAAGCAATGAGCGGCGCGCTGTCAACTCTTTTCGGCGAAGGCCGATGGCGGCGTTCTTGCAGTCCTGAACTTCATTCACAAGCGAACTCGTGTAAGATGTATCATGCAATCAAAAATTTTCAGGGGGATAAATTTGTGGCGATTAAAGCTGTGATTTTCGATATTGACGGAACGCTCGTCGATTCAGTTGATTTTCATGCGGAAGCGTGGCAGAAAACTTTCAAACAGTTCGGCAAGGACATTGCGTTTAAGGATGTGCGCTCACAGATCGGCAAGGGCGGCGATCAACTGCTGCCCGTCTTTTTTTCCGAAGAAGAATTAAAGCGCTTCGGCAAGGACATGGAAGAATACAGGGGCGAGCTTTTCAAGCGCGAATACATGCCACGCGTCAAAGCGTTTCCGCAAGTGCGCGAGCTTTTCGAGCGCATCGAGGCGGACGGCAAACGCCTCGCGCTCGCTTCTTCCGCCAAGGAAGACGAACTCGAAACTTACAAAAAAATCGCGCGCATCGATGACCTTGTAGAAAAAGAGACATCCGCCGACGACGCAGAGAAATCGAAGCCGCACCCGGATATTTTCGAGGCGGCAATTGAAAAGCTAGGCGACATCGAGCCGAATGAATGCCTCGTCATCGGCGATACACCTTACGACGCAGAGGCGGCAGGCAAAGCCAGTGTGCGCACCATCGGCGTGCTCTGCGGCGGCTTTCCCGAAGCGAGTCTAACGGGCGCGGGCTGCATCGCCATCTACCGCGACCCGGCGGATTTGCTGGCGCGCTATGAAGACTCTCCGATCAAGCAGCAGGACGCCGCCGCCGCCGCGACACATGGCTAGCGCGATTCACAAAAGAAATTCGACGCAAAAACTTTATTACTCCCGAACGGCTTTGACGATTAACGTCTCCCCAAACAGCACGGGCACAGTGAAAGTCTGCTTTGTTATTTCGCGGTTCTGCGCGCGCACCGACGCGTTTTTTTCTTCTTTATTGAAGACCCATTTCGTCATCAAATAGCTGAAGGGCAGAAACGCGGCGTAAGCCCAACTGATGAATTTAACGCGGTTTGTTTTAATCGCGCTCAGTTTGAATCCGTTGGCGTGCAGCCTGTAACGCAGCTCTGGAAAGGAAACGAGCGTGAGATGATGCAGCGGCGTGTAGTTCGCTTCATCGAGCGGACTTTTTTCTCCCTGATGAAAGCCCGTCAAGAGCCAACGCCATCTTGACCTGAGCGCCGTTAAGTTGGGCGTAGAAACGATCAGCACGCCGCCTTTGCGCAAAATTCTATGGCACTCCTTGATGAAATCAAACGGGCGCTCGATGTGTTCGATGCCGTCAATGCACACGACGGCATCGAACATTTCATCCGCATACGGCAATTTTTTATTCATGTCCGCGACGGAGAAGTTCCTGTGCGCGACGCGTATAATCTCCTGACAATCTGCGGAATAAACGTTTAGCCCTGCGTCAAGCAGCCGCTTGGTGAAAGCGCCCGCACCGCATGGTATATCCAGCACGTTTTTGCAATCACGCTCCTCAAATAAAAGCTTTGCGACCACGTTATGCGTATTCTTCGAGGTGTTCTCGGAGATTAAGGCCTCGCTGTCGAGCGCACGCTGCGGTTCAGGCTGGCGTAAACTTGGATTCATCATCGTTTCAATTTTCAGACTTAGTCGTCAAGTACCTTATTCGATTCGGCGCTCGATTTTAGTCTTGCTTCAGCTCAGTATTCATACCTAAGTTCGTTCCGCATTCTTTCTTTCAATCTTATCTGCTGTAGAATTCGGGCGCGTGAAAAGCAGCTTATGAGAGTTCTACAAATCTGTTCGGCGCGTCAACTCGGCGGCGGCGAAAAACATTTAATCGATCTGTCGAACGCGCTCGCACGGCGCGGCCATGATGTTTATGCCGCCGTCGCGCCTGACTCTCCTTTGCTGCCGGAACTGACGGCCTTGCCGCAGCAGAATATCACGCAGACTCCTCTTCGCAACGCGCTCGATTTGCCTTCTGCGCGGCAACTTGCGCGTTTCATCCACAAACATAAGATAGATATTGTTCATGCTCATATCGCACGCGATTATCCGCTCGCTGCCTTCGCCGCGATGCGCAATACGGGTGCGCAATTTATTCTTACGCGCCATGCACTTTTCCCGCTCAACAAGCTTCACAAAATAACACTTGCGCGCGCCGCGCGAATCATTGCCGTCTCTGCAGCAGTCGCCCGCTCGCTTCGGGATTCGCGGGTTGTTGACACGGGAAAGATCGTTGTTGTCCTGAACGGTATCGACACTGCTAAATTCGGCGGCATTGAAGCGCCCGCCTTCAACAACAATTCATTTCATCAAAGTCGAAATTCGGATGAAGTCGCACTGCTTGTCGGAACCATCGGCCATCTCGGTTTTATTAAAGGCCACGAAGATTTTGTGCGAGCCGCCGCTCTTATCGCCGCGCGCCGCACAAACGTAAAGTTCCTCATCGTCGGCGAAGACAAATCGCGCGCAGGTGAAAATCGCGTTCGTCTTGAAGCCTTAATCAGGGAACTGAACCTCAACGCACGCGTTCGTCTGGGGGGCTGGACAAACGATGCGGCGGCGGCTTTACGCAAGTTCGACGTATTTGTTTCCGCCGCGCGCAGCGAACCATTCGGCCTTGCGATTGTCGAAGCGATGGCGAGCGGCACGGCCGTCGTCGCCACGATGACAGAAGGCGCGCGCGAGATCGTTGAAGACAATGTGACAGGCAAGCTTGTTCCCATTGGCGACATCGAAGCCATGGCAAGCGCGATTGATTCACTGCTCGCCGATAAGAATCAACGCGAAACATTCGGCACACGCGCACGCCTCGCCGCACGCGAAAGATTTTCGCTTGAGCGCATGGTTGACGCCACAGAGCAAATCTATCGGGAAGCATTACAGTATGCGATGAATGCTGAACGGTGAATCAATCGCAAATGAGCGACGAATGAAGAAGCCGGCTTTCGTTCACCACTCATTATTCATCGCTTACCTTCATCGCCCATCGTTTCTCAATTCATCTATTTTCGCGGCGAGGACGAAATCGCTTTCCGTCAGCCCGTTTATTTTGTGCGTCCAGATTGAAATATCAGCGTATCCCCAGCCGAAACAAATGTCCGGGTGATGTCCCTGTTCTTCGGCGAGCGCGCCCGTGCGATTGACGAAATCCAACGCTCCGCGAAAATCCTTGAACGCGTAACTTTTCTTCAAGTGATGTTCGTCGGTGGCCTTCCAATCGTCGAGTTCCCCGATTAGTTTTTCGATTTCCGCTGCCTGCAACGGCGGCACGTCTCCGCGACACGGCACGCATTCACGCTTTGCTAAATCCATCGTTTTATTTTCCTCTATTTCCCTTATCGTAAAATCGCCTTCCTGAATTATACTGCCGCGCTTCGCAGTTAAGATATGCGGCGCGAATCTGTTTAATAAAATGCATATCTGCGGATAAAAACCCGCGCGCTTTGTCCGTGCTTGTTTGCCGCGACTTGGCAAAGGGCTGTGCAAGCGGATAGTCTTATGGCTCTGCTAAAAGTTCGTACATAAAATTTTTCGAGGAGATAAATTCGTGGCCGTCATCGCTCCTTTTCGCGCTTTGCGCCCCGTTGCCGAAAAAGCCGCGCAGGTCGCAAGCCCGCCTTATGATGTCGTCAGTACGGAAGAAGCGCGCGGGCTTGCCCATGATAACCCGCACAGCTTTCTGCATGTTTCGCGTCCCGAAATAGATTTGCCCGAAGGCACGAACATTTACAGCGATGAAGTGTACGCCAAAGCCGCCGAAAACTTTCAACGCCTGATCGAATCCTGCCCGCTCGAAACGGACGCTGCGCCCGCGCTTTATCTTTACCGGCAAGTAATGGGCGAACACGCGCAAACAGGCGTCGTCGCCGCGTGCTCGATTGACGAGTATGACAACAACTCGATTCTCAAACACGAAAAAACGCGCCCCGATAAAGAGGATGATCGCACGCGCCACTTGCTCACGCTCGGCGCGCATACAGGCCCCGTCTTTTTAACTTATCGCGGGCGCGAAGGAATCAATCGTCTCGTCGATGAAGCGACCTCGAAGCAAGCGCCGCTTTACGATTTCACAGCCGACGATGGCATCCGCCATACAGTATGGAGCGCGCCCGACGCCAATGGTCTCGCAGAGGCTTTTCGCTTCGTCGAACATCTATACATCGCTGACGGGCATCATCGCGCCGCAAGCGCCAGCCGCGCGCGCGCCGAACTGAAAAAGAAAAATTCCGCGCATACGGGCGACGAAGCATACAATCGCTTTCTCGCAGTGATTTTTCCGTCCGATCAATTGCAGATACTTCCCTACAACCGCATCGTGCGCGACTTGAACAATCTCTCGCCCGAAGAATTTATGGCGGAGATAAAAGAGCGCTTCGCCGTCACGCAAGACAATTCGCCGTCGCCCGAAACACGCGGGCAATGGAGCATGTATCTAGACAAGCGTTGGTACGCTCTGACTCTCAAAGACAATTCAGCGGCAGCCAATGATCCTGTTCATTCGCTCGACGTTAGTTTGCTGCAAGACAATTTGCTCGATCCCGTCTTGGGCATTAAAGACGTGCGGACGGACAAGCGCATTGATTTCGTCGGCGGCGTGCGCGGCGTAGCGGAACTCGAACGCCTTGTCGATGAAGGCAAAGCGGCAGTCGCCTTTTCGCTTTTCCCGACAACGCTCGACGAGCTTCTGCGCGTGTCCGACGCGGGCAGCGTGATGCCGCCAAAATCGACATGGTTCGAGCCGAAACTGCGCGACGGTTTGTTGATTCACCAAATTTGAATATGAGAAATGAGCAAACGCAGCCATGATAGAGACACAACGTTTATTGACTCGCAAGTTCACGCTTGCAGACCTCGATTGGCTTGCCTCTATGCGCGCCGATGAAGAAGTGTCGAAGTATCTCGGCACGGCTGCGCAAAGCACGCGCGAGAAGGTAGAAGCACGTTTGCGTTTCTACCTTTCTTGCTATGAAAAGCACGGCTTCGGCATGTGCGGCGTCACGCAAAAGTCTGACGGAAAAATGATCGGCTGGAGCGGCTTGCAGCCCCTCGAAGATACAGGCGAGATTGAAGTCGGCTACGCATTCGATAAGCCTTTCTGGCGGCAGGGATTCGCCACCGAAGTTGCGGCGGCGTGGCTGCGCTTTGGTTTCGAGCAAGCGGGATTAAAGCGCATCGTCGCCGTGGCCGTGCCGGAGAACAAGGGTTCATGGCGTGTCATGGAAAAGCTCGGCATGAAGTTTGAAAAGCGCGCGGTACATTACGAAACGGAATGCGTTTTCTATGCCATCTCGCGCGACGAATTCCAGCCGATTGATTCTTTTTATCTGCTGCACAAATGAGGAGCGAAAGGTTTTCGGGCAATGAAAATTTTAGTCGCAGACAAGTTCGAGCAATCCGGGCAGGACGGCTTAAAGTCGCTCGATTGCGAAGTGATTTACAAGCCGGATTTGAAGGACGACGCGCTCACGCAAACGATCCGCGATGAACGTCCCGACGTGCTCATCGTTCGCTCGACAAAAGTTAGCGAAGCGATGTTGGACGCAGGCTCGCTCGCGCTCGTCGTGCGCGCGGGCGCGGGCTACAACACGATTGACGTGGCAGCGGCATCGAAGCGCGGCATTTACGTTTCCAACTGTCCCGGCAAAAACTCCGTCGCCGTCGCCGAACTCGCCTTTGCGCTGATGCTCGCGCTTGATCGCCGCATCGCGGATAACGTCATCGCTTTGCGTCGCGGCGAATGGAACAAAAAAGAGTTTTCCAAAGCACGCGGCCTCTACGGACGCACGCTCGGACTAATCGGCACAGGACGCATCGGGCAGGAAGTTATCACGCGCGCGCGCGCCTTCGGAATGCACGTCATCGCTTGGAGCCGTCATCTCACGCCGGAGCGCGCCGCAGAATTAGGCATCGGGCGCAAAGATACTCCGCTCGAAGTCGCGCGCCAAGCAGACATCGTGAGCGTACACTTGGCTTTGAAGCCGGATACGCGCTCGTTCATCAATGCAGAATTTTTTGAAGCAATGCGCGAAGGCGCGTACTTCATCAACACTGCGCGCGGCGAAGTGGTGGACCAAGCCGCGCTCATCAATGCGATGCACACGCGCGGGATTCGCGCCGGATTAGATGTTTACGCCGATGAACCTACATCTGCGACAGGTGAATTCGCGGACGAAATCAAAACCGAAGCGAATCTCTACGGCACGCACCACATCGGCGCAAGCACGGATCAAGCGCAGGAAGCCATTGCAGCGGAGACCGTCCGCATCATCAGGATTTTCAAGGAAACGGGGCGCGTTCCGAACGTCGTCAATCTCGCGCAAGCCTCGCCCGCCACGCACATGCTCGTCGTCCGCCACCGTGATCGTCCGGGCGTCCTCGCGCATGTGCTCGACGCGATCAAAGCGGCGAACATCAATGTGCAGGAAATGGAAAACGTCGTCTTCGAGGGAGCCGAAGCCGCCATCGCCCGCATCAATTTAGACAACGCGCCGCCACGCGACACAATAGAAAATTTGCGCCACGAAAATCCAGACATCATCGAACTCGATTTGCTGGAATTGAAAGGTTAGTTTTTCAAGCGACGAGTCATTTGAATTACGATAAAGTTGAGACAGCAGTTAATGAAAACAACACTAATCACGGGCGCGTCGAGCGGCATCGGCGAAAGCTTTGCGCGTAGGCTGGCGGCGCGCGGCGATAATTTATTGCTGGTCGCGCGCTCGGAAAACAAGCTGGCGAGTTTGTGCAATGAGCTTGGCCGCGCGAGCAATATCAACGCGCAGTATGTCGCACTGGATTTAACGGAGCGGGATGCGCCGAAGCGATTGTTTGAAGAAACCGACAAGCGCAAGCTCGAAATTGAATTGCTTATCAACAACGCGGGGTTCGGGTCTGTCGGAGATTTCAGTCAATTGGATTTGCAGCGTGAACTGAGCATGATTGATTTGAACATCACGTCGCTCGTCGCGCTCTCGCATCTTTATCTGCAACCGATGCGCGCCAGAAAGAGCGGGGCGATTATCAATGTCGCGTCAACCGCCGCATTTCAGCCCGTGCCGTACATGACGACGTATGCGGCGACGAAGGCGTTCGTGCTTTCGTTTTCCGAAGCGTTGTGGGAAGAGAATCGCGCGCATAACATCAAGGTGCTGGCGCTGTGTCCGGGCGTCACGGAGACGAACTTTTTCGCCGCCGCGCGGATGGGTGAAAAGCCGCCGATGCGCGTCGCACAAACGCCGGAGCAGGTTGTCGAGACTGCGCTCAAGGGAGTCGCGCGCAATAATAGCCACATTATTTCCGGCTGGGCTAATTTCTTAACGACGCAATCCGAACGGCTATTTCCGCGCTCATTGATTACGCGCATGGCCGGACGGATGATGCGCTCACAGGCGAACAAAGGTTAGGCTGCTCCGTAGTAATTGAATGTGATGTTAAGCAAGTCCGCAATCTCATTCGGAGACAATGTTCGCGTTCGTGCAACCTCTTTAACGGAGGGGCTAGGATTAGCGGGCTTAGTCGGTCAGGTCTATGGCGAAACAACGCCGTCTGTAACGAGCGTCGAGGTAATCGGCGATGTCGGAGAAGATTATGCTCTCAATGTAGTTTTCGATGACCAGAAAGAATCATTTTGGTTCGTGCCAGCGCTTCTTGAGTTGGTTGACCATGCTCCGGGTACGGAGATTACGCTTGAGGGCGTGCCGAAGAAGTGGACGAGAACAGCGTCAGGCGAGTGGGCTGAGAGTGACACAGAAGTTTCAGAACATGTGAATAAGCCGTGGTGGAGATTTTGGTAAGCCCGCAGCCAAACAAGCAATCGGGCAGTTATCTGAATTGCAGCGTTAGGTGTTAGATGCTGGTAGAATACGGCCAACATCTGACACCTTATTATTAAAGAGGAGATTATGAACGAGAGAATTTACAATTTCAGCGCGGGGCCAGCCGTGTTGCCCGTGCCTGTGCTGGAAGAAACGCAGCGCGATTTGATGGGCTTGCCGGGCGTCGGCATGTCGATACTTGAGATCAGCCACCGCTCGAAACCGTTTGACGAAATCATCGAAGGCGCAAAGACGGGTTTGCGTGAACTGCTCGGCCTGCCCGACGATTACCACATACTCTTTTTGCAGGGCGGCGCGAGTTTGCAGTTTTCGATGATACCGATGAACTTGCTCCCGCCTGACAGAAGTGCCGATTACATCGTGACCGGCAGTTGGGGCAAAAAGGCCGTCAAGGAAGCCAAGCGTGTAGGCGGCGTCAACATCGCCGCGACGACGGCGGACGGCGGCTTTACGCGCGTGCCTGCGCAGAATGAAATCAAGCTCGACAGCCACGCGGCTTACGTTCATTTCACGACGAATGAAACAATCGAGGGCGTCGAGTTCAAACAGGAGCCGGACACGGGCGGCGTGCCGCTGATTGCAGACGCTTCATCCGATATTTTGTCGCGCCCGATTGACGCAAAAAAGTATGCGCTTATTTACGCGGGCGCGCAGAAAAACATGGGGCCGAGCGGCGTCACGCTCGTTATCATCCGCGATGATCTGTTAAAGCGAATTCCAGACAATCTGCACACGATGCTCGACTACCGCACGCATGTCGAAGCCGATTCGCTTTACAACACGCCGAACACATTCGGCATTTACATTATTAATCTAGTGTGCAAGTGGCTGAAGGAAAAGGGCGGCCTCGGCGCGATGCAGCAAGAAAACGAAGCGAAGGCCAAATTGCTTTACGACGCGATTGACGCGGGCGGCTTTTATCGCGGCCACGCCGACGCGGACTCGCGCTCGATGATGAACGTCACATTTCGTTTGCCTTCGGAAGATTTAGAAAAACAGTTTGCGAAGGAAGCAACAGCCGCGAAGCTCGACGGTTTGAAGGGACACCGCTCCGTCGGCGGCCTGCGCGCTTCGATCTATAACGCATTCCCGCGCGAAGGCGTCGAAGCACTCGTTTCATTCATGAAGGAGTTTGAGAAAAAGAACGGGTAAGCACTCAAGCGTATCAAAGGCCGAAACGAATAAAAAATCGAAAGCGCAAAAGCAATAAGGTAACTCTACCCCGTTGCTTTTGCCCTTTCGATTTTTTCGATTGCAGTCGGAAGTTTACCAGCGCGGTTCGCGGTCACCACCGCCGCCGCCGCCGTAATCACGGTCGCGTCCGCCGCCGCCGCCATAGCCGCCACCGCCGCCGCGATTTTCACGCGGTTTCGCTTCGTTGACGGTCAGGTTGCGCCCGCCGAGGTCTTTGCCGTTGAACTGTTCGATGGCGGCAGCGGCTTCTTCCGGCGTGGACATTTCAACGAAGCCGAAGCCGCGCGAGCGACCCGTTTCGCGGTCTTCGATGATGGATGCCGATTCGACAGTTCCGGCCTGCGAGAAAGCCTCACGCAAATCGTCGCCGGTTGTGCGGAACGATAAATTTCCAACGTAGAGTTTCGTAGCCATTTCTTTATCCTATCCTTCTTAAGGTCAAAGGAAGCGCGGGCATCTTTGGAATCGCGTGAAAACGAAGCGGCACAAAATCCGGTATTCATTCTCCCTGCGAAACCGGATGCGCCCGTGTGCTCCGGCATTAACGAGAGCGGCTTCAAAGGGGTTGACAACTAACCTCGCTCTTCTTTCAGCCACACAATCGTTGATGCGCGATCACGGGCTGGCGCGCCACCGTTGACGCGCGAGAGCAAGGATTTCAAGGCAGTAGTATGCCTGTCACGGCGTTCGCCGCGCAAGTTCGCAAAACAAACGCGGCAGGCAAAAAGTATGCGCCATTTTATATTCCGCTGGCGCGCGAAATTTCATTACGGAAAAATTTACTTGGAAAACAATTCGACTTAGCGCAGAATGGCGGCGCAAGCAGCAAGTGTTAAAATAAATTTCTATCCTCGTTCGTGTCTCCGCCGACTTTCTCGGCAACGCTCTTGGTTTCGTCGTATAGTTCGCGGATTCGCCACGCCGTAAGAGAAATCCATCCAATATGATCGGGCAGACTGTCTCGCACTACAGAATTATCGAAAAGCTTGGCGAGGGCGGCATGGGCGTCGTCTATGCGGCGGAAGACGCGCGCCTGCATCGCCGCGTCGCCGTCAAGTTTCTCGCGTCCTCATCGAACGTACATCATCGCTCGCGTTTTCTGCGCGAAGCGCGCGCCGTCTCCGCCTTGAGCCACCCGCACATCGCCGCCATTTACGATTACGGCGAAACAAGCGACGGCCAGCCGTTTATCGTGATGGAGTTGGTCAGCGGACAAACCTTAAGCGAGTTGATTGCCGAAAGCGCATTGACGCTTCCGCGCGCCGTCGAGATCGTCGAAGAAGTCACGGAAGCGCTCGCCGAGGCGCATCGTTTGGGAATCGTTCATCGTGATATTAAGCCGTCGAATGTCATTTTAGACGGGCGCGGCGCGGCGAAGGTTCTGGATTTCGGCCTCGCCAAGCAAATAAGTGAAGGAGCAGATAAAGGCTTGACAGACCCGGAAGCGATGACGCTGTTTGCGGCGACGCGCACGCAAAGCGGAGTGGTCGTCGGCACGCCTTTATATTTGTCGCCGGAGCAGGCGATTGGCGCGGAGGTCGATGCGCGCAGCGATGTTTTCGCGTTAGGCTCTTTGCTCTACGAATGCGTCGCGGGACGCCCGGCCTTTTCCGGCTCGAGCATTATCGAAATCGGCGCGCAGGTCATACACGTCAATCCGCCGCCGCCCTCTTCGTTTAATTCGCGCGTGCCGAAACAGCTTGACCGCATTGCACTCAAGGCGCTGGCGAAGAAACCCGAAGCGCGTTATCAATCCGCCGTTGAGATGCTTGCGGACTTGCGTGCGGCGCGCGCCTCACTCGACGGCCACGCGCTACACCGCACGCCGCGACTCGCCGATCTTTCCGGCGTAGGTTTTCGCACCAGCGCCTTGATGACTCTTTCCGAGAACTTGCGCCGCCCGCGCCTCTCGCTCGCTTCCTTTATGGTCGCGCTCGTCGTCGCCGCCGCGTGTCTCTGGGGCGCAGTGCATTTGTGGCGTCCCAGTGCTCATAAAGCAAACGCCGAAGCGCAGAGATGGTACGACGCAGGCACGGATGCCTTGCGCGAGGGCGCTTACTATCAAGCGAGCAAAGCATTGGAGCAGGCCGTCAAAGCGGACGACGAATTTGCGCTGGCGCACGCCGGACTCGCCGAAGCGTGGTCGGAACTAGACTACTCCGAACGCGCGAAGGATGAGTTATTGCGCGTCGCGCAGCTTGTGCCGGATCGCTCCGTGCTGTCGCAAGTCGATGCGCGCTATCTTGACGCCGTTTCTTCCACCGTCACGCGCGATTACACACGCGCCGTCAATTCGTACCGCGAGATTGCGCGCCTCATGCCGGACAAGCCGCAGGCTTACGTTGATCTGGGGCGTGCGTATGAAAAGAATGAGGACGTAAAAAAAGCGATTGATAGCTATGTGGAAGCGACAAATCGTAATCCGCAATATGCCACCGCGTATTTGCGCGTCGGGTATCTCTACGGCAGGCAGCAGGATTTGGCGAGCGCCACCGCCGCCTTCGATAAAGCGGCAACGCTCTATCAAGCCTTCGGCAACATCGAAGGCCAGACGGAAGTGTACTACCAGCGCGGATTTCTTTTCATCAATTTGAGTAAAGCCGC
The DNA here is from genome assembly GCA_051000345.1 of Pyrinomonadaceae bacterium. Taxonomy (GTDB): domain Bacteria; phylum Acidobacteriota; class Blastocatellia; order Pyrinomonadales; family Pyrinomonadaceae; genus JBHENC01. The sequence goes on from JBPCOJ010000005.1 coordinate 46,545, forward strand.
AGACGCGCGCAGAGAATTGGAACGCGCGCTCGAGATGGCGCGCACGACCGGCAATTCCTATCAGCAAGCAAAAGTCCTGTTAAAGTTGAGCGATGTTGCGCTGAATGCGGGCGATGCGGTACAGGCGCAAGTCTTCTCGCATCAGGGAATCGAATTAGCGCAGGCCAACGGCATAGACAATCTGACAGAGCGCGGACTGATTGATCTCGGCAACATATTTTTCATCGACAGCGATTTCGATCAAGCCGAAAGATACTTTCAACAATCGCTTGAGATGGCACAGCGACATAAGGGAATGCGCAACATGGCGCGTGCGCTTTTGTCACTCGGCAGCCTGAGTCTCTCGCAGAGAAATGCCGACGAAGCCGTGCGTTACATAGAACAGGCGCTGCCCTTTTATCAACAGGGTGGTTACCACAAAGAAACAGCTACTGCTTTAACGCTGCTGGCGCGCGCCAACACAAGGAAGGGCAACTACGACGCGGCGCTTAAAGTTTATCAACAACAATTTGAAGTAGCCGGACAAGTCGGCGATCAATCGCAAATCGCGCTGGCGCATCAGGAAATCGGATTACTGCTCGTCAGGCAGGAACATTACACCGAAGCTATCCCTCATTTTGACGAGTCTTATGCTATTTACAAATCGCTGGGGGTACAGCAAAGTGTCGAAAACAGCGCGGCGAATCGCGCCGACGCGTTGTGGCAATTAGGCCGCTACGAAGAAGCACAAGCGTCGCTCGCTCAAGCATCTGCGATTGTCAACCAACACAGCGCGAGCGATAAACGGCAGGCCGCTTCGATCCTTTTACTCGAAGCGAGCATCGCGTTCAGCCAAAGACGCTTTCCCGAAGCTCAAGCTAAAAGTCGGCAGGCCATAGGGCTTGCCGGTGAAAAATACAAGGAAATTGCGACTCAGGCGCGGTATACGCAGGGGCTGGCGCAGGCTTTTTCCGGCGACCACAATAAAGGACTTGCATTATGTGAAGAAGCCGTTAATATGGCACAGCAAAACGAGCGTGGAATCGATCCTTGGCTGCTCTCTCACGCGCTGCTCGCCTTTGCCGAAGCCTTGCTTGAAGAGGGCGATGCGGCGGCGGCGGAAACAAATGCCTTGCGCGCGCAGGAGATTTTCGTGGGTCTAGAGGGTCTGGATTCGGAGTGGCGCGCGTTGCTCATCGCCGGGCGCGCCAGCCTTCGCGCGGGAAATGCTGAGGCGTCGCATCAGCATTTCACACATGCTTCCAATCTTCTTTCACAGCTTCAACAAAGAATAGGAACAGAAGCCTTCAGCACATATCTCGCCCGACCCGACATTACGCTTTATCGCAAACAACTCGGCGAAGCTCTCGCCGTAGACAGGTAGTCCAATCTTCTAACCTCAAAGGAGAAAACAGACATGCCCGAAGACAGCGTTATCATTCGCGGCGGTTCCGTCACGATAGACAACAGTTCAAAGTTTACCGACGAGCCGAACGGTGGCCGGAAAAAGAGCAAGAACAAGGATGCCACGCTCAAGGAGATAAGAGTCAACGGCACGAAGGTGCGAGACTTGACGGCCACCGATACCGTCGAGGTCGTTTATTCGGAGCCGTAGAACGAAGGTAGTAAACGAATCAGGTGGGAAAGTAGAAGAGTGGGGGGGGGGGGGGGGGGGGCGCCGATCCCCCCCCCCCTCCCCCCTTCCCTTCCCCCCCCTCTCCCTCCTCTTTCCTTTTTTTTTTTTTT
>JBPCOJ010000024.1:0-58110 GCA_051000345.1 Pyrinomonadaceae bacterium
TCAGCATCGCTTGATTCGCAAAGTCTTGTCGCATACGGTGATGGTCTTTTTGAATCTCCAACTAGGACGTGACCCGTTAGACCTCGATGGTCTGGTCACTGCCTAAAAAGAGTCACACATTAGGTAATATTAATATGGACGAAGCATGTAAATACGGCATCGCCGACGCAGTTCAGGCTATCAAGGTTGTGCGACAGCACTCCGCCGAGTGGGGCATCTCTCCCGACAGAGTTGGCTTTATGGGTTTCTCTGCTGGCGGGATGGTGGCAAGCGGAGCTTTGCTACAGCAAGACGCCGCCGCGCGTCCAAACTTTGCCGCGCCAATCTACGGCGCGCCGTTTGGCGTCATGCCTGCAATTCCGGCAAAACTGCCGCCCATCTTTTTAGCGTGGGCGCAGGACGATACTCTGGCAGGAGGAGCTATCATTAAGTTTTATGACGCGCTAAGGGCAGCGGGCAACAAACCGGAAGTTCACATTTTCAGCGCCGGTGGACATGGCTTCGGTATGCGAAAACAGGGTACGAGCAGCGACCACTGGATTGACGAATTTTACTACTGGCTGGAAGCCCAAGAATTGACCAAGCCCGCAGCAAAATAAAATTCGCCCTGCAAGTGATTGACTTGATGCTGGCTGAACAAATGCTAAAGACCGACTTCAAACCCCGGCGATTTTTATAAACCCGCCTTTTATCATTCAAAGATTTATGTCAGTAACAAGCGAAAGAATACATCTGCGTTTTGATTCGGTAGATTTCCTGCGTGGGTTGGTAATGGTCATTATGCTGCTTGACCACACGCGCGAGTTCGTTCACGCCGACGCGCTTCATTCGAGTCCGACGGATTTATCTAAAACCAGCGTCGCGCTGTTCTTCACGCGGTGGATTACGCACCTGTGCGCGCCGACATTCGTCTTACTCTCCGGGACAAGCATTTATCTTCAAAAGATGCGTGGCAAAAGTCCCGCTGAACTATCGAAATTTCTGCTCACGCGCGGGCTGTGGCTGATTGTGCTGGAATTTACACTTATTAGATTTAGTCTTTTTTTCAACTTTGATTACAGCTTTTTCGGTCTGGCAGAAGTGATTTGGATTTTCGGCGTGTCGATGATCCTGCTCGCCGGAGCGATTTATCTCCCGGTGCGCGTCGTTGCAGTTTTTGGGGTCGCAACGATTGCGCTGCACAATTTACTTGACCGAATCCAAGTTCCGCCTGCCGTTTCAATGGCTTCGATGCCCGCGCCCGACGCGCTCCAAAGACTGTGGATGTTTCTGCACCAGCCGGGATTTGTGCCGCTCTTTGGTAATGTAAAAATGTTCGTCGCATATCCTTTGATTCCGTGGGTCGGCGTCATGGCGGCAGGTTATGCGCTCGGTGTTGTTTACTCTTGGGATGCGGAGCGGCGAAGGAAATTTTTATTAAGGCTCGGACTCGCGTTGACGACTCTATTCGTCCTGATTAGAGCGACAAATTTTTACGGCGATCCGCAGATTTGGAAAATACAAACAAACCCTGCGTTTACCGTTTTATCTTTTCTCAATACAACCAAATATCCGGCTTCCCTTCTGTTTTTGCTGATGACATTAGGCCCGGCAATGTTGATTTTAAGTTGGGCTGACAGAATCAACGACGAACGCGATAAAGGGATTTTGAGCCGTATTTTCATCGCCTTCGGGCGCGTGCCGCTTTTTTACTTTATTCTTCAGATGTTCGTCGCGCACGGGTTCGGCGTTTTGCTGAGCGTTCTGACGGGCAAAAGCGTCGGCTATTTATTTTTGAATTTTCCCGCTTCATCAACCGCTGCCCCTCCGAATGCCGGATTCGATTTATGGGTAGTTTACGGGGCGTGGTTTGCCGGTCTTTTGCTTCTCTACCCGCTTTGCCTTTGGTATGGAAAAATCAAACAACGTCGGCGCGGTTTCCCGTTCAGCTATTTATAAAGGAATCGTTTTCCGACAATTTGTGATGGAATCCGGCAGTTTAATTCCCTGCTTCATCTGTGCGTCGGGCATTGGCTCGCCGAAGTTCATTGCAATCGGAAGCACGCCAGCCCAAATATTCATCTCATAATCTTCTTTGTCATCCACCGGATTCCCTGTGCGAATTTTCGCTGACGCTTCTTCAAGCGGCAGCGCGAGAACCGTTGTCGCTTTTAATTCATTCGCGGTCGGTAATCGAACTTCCCGCCAGCGATGGGGAATAATATGTTCGGTGAAGAGGCGAAGAGCTTCTAATTTTTCATTTTCATCATTGATAAGTTTTGCTGCGCCGAATACGACTACCGAGCGGTAATTCATCGAATGATGAAACGCCGAGCGCGCCAGCACAAGCCCGTCAATTAAAGTTACCGTAACGCAGACTTCAATTTCCTTTGACAATGCCCGCATCATCCGGCTGATGCTTGAGCCGTGAATCAACAGTTTGTCGCCGCGTCTGGCATAGCCGGTCGGGATGACGAATGTCTGTCCGTCTGCCGCAAAGCCGACGTGCGCGATGATGCCTTCGTCCAAAATTCCATAGATTATTTCAACGTCGTATGACCCACGTTTCGGCAGACGGTGCAGTTTGGTTTTGTCGGTTACGTTTAATTGTTCGCTCATTAATCTCCTATCTCCCAACGAGTATAAAATTTATAGTAATTGCTATCGGCACTCATTCAAGTGCCATTTCGGAAAAATCGTTACAGTCCATTCTACGATTGAAGCGATTATTTAAGGAGAGATAGATTTGAGCAACACAATTTCGAGTTTTAATTTCTTGAGCATAATGTTTCGACTTTCTCATAGAAGTTTTTAAGAAAGTTACACCCAGTAGGAAGCTTTTGTTAAACCTAAATTGGTATTATATATCTTCTCCATTTTCATGATTTTACTATGCCAATTCGCTATGCTATAAATATGAAAATGACAAAGCAAAATCCTGCATTCCCCTTTGTTACCCTGCGTGACCGTGCCGCTTCGCACACTCCGATGCACCGCCAGATTTACGAAAGAATGCGGCAGGCAATATTAAGCGGCGAGCTTCCGGCAAAATCACGTATTCCATCTTCGCGTGCTCTGGCGCAGCAACTCGGCATTTCGCGTATGACGGTCGTTAACGCATATGACCAGCTTTTTGCCGAAGGCTATTTGGAAGGCAAAATCGGCGCGGGAACTTATGTGGCGAGCGCGCTTCCCGAAGAATTACTGTTAGCGCCGAAAACCCAAGCCGTGAAAACAGATGCCTTTTCACGCGAGCTAAACCTTTCCCGACAAGGTAGGTTAATCGCGCAGGATTATGAAGACGTTTTGCTCGAACACGAAGGCACTAAATTCATTCCTTTTCAAAACGGCTTGACCGCAGTTGATTCTTTTCCTTTTGATACTTGGGCGAGAATTGCCGCGCGCCAGCACCGTCGAGCGCCTTCGGCAACGCTCCTCAACGGTGATTTGGCGGGCTTTCGCCCTTTGCGCGAAACGCTTGCCGCGCACTTAAAATCCGCGCGCGGCGTCGCTTGCGAGCCGGAACAAATTATTATCACCGCTGGCACACAACAGGCGCTCGCTTTAATCGCTGCGGTTTTCCTTGATCCGAACGATGAGATTTGGATGGAAGACCCGGGTTATTTGAGCGCGCGTAACTTATTCGCCCTTTCAAGAGCCAAGATAATTCCCGTTCCAGTTGATGAAGCCGGATTGAATCTAAAGGCGGCATATGAGCGAAGCAAAAAGCCGAAGCTCATTTATGTCACGCCGTCGCACCAATATCCGCTCGGCGTGACGATGAGTCTGGCGCGGCGGCTGTCACTGATCGAAGCGGCGCGGGCTGCGGGCGCATGGATTATCGAGGACGATTACGATAGCGAATACCGCTACAGCGGTCATCCACTCGCTTCCCTCCAAGGACTCGACGAGGAAGGGCGGGTTCTTTACGTCGGCACGTTCAGCAAAACGATTTTCCCGACTCTAAAACTCGGCTGCCTTGTCGTGCCGCCGGATTTGGTGGATGTGTTTACCAGCGGGCGGATTTTAAGCGGATCGCAGTCGCCGCTGATTGATCAAGCCATTTTAGCTGAATTTATCGCCGAGGGTCATTTCGCTCGCCATGTCCGTCGGATGCGGACGCTTTATGAAGAAAGACAGCAGATTTTAGTCGAAGAAGTTAAGCGAAAGTTGAGCGGGTTGGTGGAGATGAACGCCGACGATGCCGGTATGCATCTTGTGGGCTGGCTGCCTGATTATCTTGATGATCGAGAAGTGAGGGAAAAAGCCGCTCTGCAAAATGTCAGATTTCAGTCCATCTCCGATTCCAGCATCAATAAATATCCGCGCAACGGTTTGGTTTTCGGTTACGCGGCATTTGACGCAAAGCAAATCAAGCGCGGTGTCGGAAAACTGACTAAGGTTTTATCCGAGATGATGCAAAATCAAGATGGTTCGCCACCAAGAAAATTGCTCACTCTCGACGGCAAGCATGTGCGTCGCATCGCCGCCTTTTCCTGAGTTCATTGCTATAAGATATTTATTTCCATGACCCGTTTGCGAGTCTGTTTATTGCGTACCTTACCGCAATTCCTCTAAAGCGGCTTGCCGCGCCTTTATTTTTTTTCGCCCGCCGGAATCCGCCACAAAGCACATTTCGCGCGCAAGCCCTAATATTTCATCTCGACAAGGATGCTTGTTGAACGCTAAGATGCGCCGTTTTATTTTTTATACGCACGCGATAATGGCAACGGCGCATTGTCGAATTTTCCTTGCGCTACCGATTTAAGGTGCGTCCGCGAAAAAGTTAAAAGGAGACTCGCAAAGATGTGTTCAGCCCTTCGTATTATTCAATATGGCATAGGCCCAATCGGTGCAGCCATTGTGCGCTTGATTGCCGAAAAGGAAAACGCCCAGATCGTCGGGGCAATCGACATCGATCCGGCAAAGGCAGGGCAAGACCTCGCGCGCGTTGTCGGCTTGGAAAAAAATTTAGGCGTCACCGTCTCGCCCGATGCGCAGAAAGTCTTGCGCATTCCCGCAGACATTGTCGTGCATTCGACCGGGTCTTATCTCACAGACGTTCGAGACCAGCTGTTGCTCTGCCTCGCGGCTGGTCACAATGTCGTTTCATCGTGTGAAGAACTTTCCTATCCGCTACGCAAATATCCAGACTTATCGAGAGAGTTGGACAAGGCGGCGAAACAAAACAAAGTCACGCTTCACGGCACGGGCGTCAATCCCGGCTTTGTAATGGACAAGCTGGCTTTGACTTTATCCTCTGTTTGCCAGAGCGTCGAGCGTGTCAGCGTGACGCGCATCGTCGATGCTGCAAAACGCCGCCTGCCGCTTCAGCGAAAAGTCGGCGCGGGAATGACCGAAGGAGTGTTTCGCGCGGAGGTCGAGGCAGGGCGCATCAAGCATCACGGGTTGCCCGAATCTGCGGGCTTGATCGTCGATAACATGAACTTAGAAATCGATGAGATCAGCGAAACAATCGATCCTGTAATCGCGTCCGCCGATGTCACGACGGAGTATTTGCAAGTCAAGCGCGGCGAGGTTGCGGGCGTCAAACAAATTTGCAAAGGCACGCGGCGCGGCGAAGAAATAATTCATCTGGAGTTGCAGATGTACGTCGGCGCGAAGGAACCCGCCGACACTATACGCATCGAAGGCACGCCCGCTTTATCGCTCGTTATTCCCGGCGGCGTGCATGGCGATCTGGCAACGGTGGCGGCGGTTGTCAACGCGATTCCGGCAATTGTCGAAGCGCCGCCGGGATTGAAGACCGTGGCGGATATTCCAGTCAGGTTTCACGCCGTGTTCTAAAAAACTTTTACACGGCTTTTGGCTTCATTTAAGTAGCAAGGCAGTTTCCGTCAAGTGATTGGCGACACCGTTGCCGAATCATAAAGAGCGGCAAGGAGCCGCCCGATGTCCGCTTCGTTGTTGAAGAAGTGCGTGGCGACGCGTATGCCCTGCGGTTTCTGTGTCACCGCGACGCCGCGAGATGCAAGATTCGCAACGACGCGCGCGGGGTTCTCCGTCGCAACGAGCGTTTGACCAGACCTCGCGTGTTCGTTTTCCAATGGCGACAGAACTGACCATCCCCTTTCCGCAAGGCAGCCGGTTAAATGCCGGTTGAGCGCGAGAATGCGCTGCTCTATCTGCTCCTTCCCGATCTTCATCAAGTAATCGAGCGCCGCACCGAGCGCGAAGATACCGGCAAAGTGCGGCACGCCTAGTTCGACGCGCGCCGCCGCGTCCGCGCGCATTCTGAATTCATCGTTGCGCATCGCAAACGGATGTTCGACGCTCATCCAACTAGCGTTGCGCCCGCGCGTCTCTGCCAGCAATTCGCGGCTCATATAAACAAACCCGCAGCCATAACCCGCGAGCAGCCATTTATGTCCCGTCGCGCACAGCGCGTCAATCTTCATGCGCTTCACGTCAATCGGGAACGCGCCGATTGACTGGCTCGCGTTGACGACGAACGCATGACTTTTTTTAATCGCTCCGATTGATTCCAGATCGAGGCGGAAACCGTTCGAGTATTGAACGTGACTAAGCGCAATAACAGACGTGCGAGGTGTCTGCAAGCGCGCGACATCTTCCGCATTTATCTCGCCGTCATGCGCTTTAATCGACTTTATGTGCGCTCCTCTGTGCAGCCAAGGAAGTGTGGAAACGGGAAATTCGAGTTCGCATGAAATAACATCGCCCCGCTTTTCGAGCGCGTCGGCGATTAAATTCATTCCGGCGGAAGTGTTCGTCGTAAACGCAATCTCGTCCGGTTCGGCGTTGATAAATTCCGCCGCGCGCGCCCTTATTTCCTCGCGCCGCGCCAGCCACTTGTCCCAGCCCGCGTCGCCCGCTTCCATCATCTCTCGGTAAAAGTCAGCCGCCGTTTCCATGACGATGCGCGGCAGCGCACCGGCAGCCGCGCTGTTCAAATAAGCCGTGTGCTCCGTCACAGGGAAATCGCGTCGAACGAGTTGCCAATCTATATTAGCGCCCAAAACAACCACCTTTCTCGCTTCTCGAATTTTCCTTGAAACACACAGGCTTGACGCTGCCTCTTGTCCGCATTATCTTCGCTCGAATCTCTTATCATATTTTTACAGAGGAGTTTTAATTTTGTCATCACAAATTGTTGCCTCTTTTCCCGCGTGGACGATTCCCGGATATTTAGAGACAACCAGCGGACATCTCAACATCAACGGCGTTGACGCGCTCGCGCTCGTGCAGGAATACGGCACGCCGCTCTTTGTGTTTTCAGAACCGCGCATTCGCTCGAACATCGAACGATTGAAAAAAGCCGCCGACGCCGTCGGGCATCCGCTTCGATTCTGCTATGCCTCGAAAGCCAACTCGAATATGGCTGTGCTCGCGGCGGTGCGCGACTCCGGCATCGACATCGAAGTTAATAGCGGCGGCGAACTCTACAAAGCTCTCCGCGCGGGCTTTCGCTCGGATCAAATAATCTTCAACGGCACAAGCAAAACCAGCGACGAGATAGACGAAGCCGTGCGCGCGGGAATCTACTCCATCAATGTCGATTCCGTTTACGAGATCGAGCTTATCGAAGAATCCGCGCGCAGGCTGAACAAGAAGGCGAACATCGCTCTGCGGTTAGTGCCGGAGATCGGCACGCGCTCGCATCTGGGTTTGCAGACCGCACTGCTCACATCGAAGTTCGGCATTTCATCATCGGAAGTTCTCGATGCCTTTCGCCGCGCGCTATGGAATCCAGACCTCCTTCACGTCTCCGGCATACACATTCACGTCGGCTCGCAAACGCCCGATGTCGAGCCGTTCGCCAGCGCCTTCAAAACGATGTGGGAGCACCTCATCACAGTTCAACGCGAAACGGGGCATACGCTCGAACATATCAACTTGGGCGGCGGCATTCCGGTTAATTATTTGCGCGACCGCTCGCACGCCGAAGCGCTTCCCGAACACGAACGCGACATGCTCGGCGCGGAACTGGAGCCTTCGGATGTGCTCGCCGCCGCGCTGCGCGTCGCGCGTGAATCTGCCGCCGAAGCGAACGCCGAACATTTGCTTGAGCGCGTCACGATCTTGCTTGAACCGGGCAGAAGCGTTATCGCCGACGCCGGACTCGTTTTAACCACCGTGCAAAACATCAAGCGGCGACCCGAAACAGGCGATACGTGGCTCTTGACCGATGCGGGCTACAATCTGATGCTGTCAATGAACAATTATAAATGGTATTACCATCTTATCTCAGCGACGCGCGCCGGTGAACCACACGACTCCGCATACAAAGTCGCAGGGCCGCTGTGTGACTCCGGCGATGTTTACTTTGACATAGAGCGACAGGGACGCCTGCCGGATTATCGCAAACTTCCCGCCGACGTTTTGCCGAACGAAGTGTTCGCGCTGCTCAATAGCGGCGCTTACTCGCTCGCGCAGATGTTTCCCTACAACGGACGCCCGCTGCCCGCCGCCGTCATGGTGCGCGAAGGCAAAAGAGTTGATCTTATTCGTCGCCGCGATTCCTATGAAGACTTGATTGCCGGTGATGTCTGGTAAAAGCGACGTGCGCAATTTGCATTTGGTTACATTGACGGAGGAGCGCGCCTAACGAGTCGCAGCGGAGCCTAGCGTATAAGGCTTCGTCGTAATATTCCAGCCTCCGATAGCGAGCGACGGGCGCGCGTTCGGCGAATCTTCGATGCGATAAGTAGCCGTCACTTCTCTTTTCTCGCCGGGCAGCATCGAAAAGTAATTATCCTGCCACACGACGGGTAGAATTTCCTCTCCGCCGCGCCGGTTCAGAATCTGCAACCGGACGAAGAACGCCAGATTGCGACCCGGATTTTCCAGCGTTATATGTGCAACTTCGTTTCCGCCGCGACGAACCGTGCTGCCGGAAGCATTCAGCACTACGGGCGCGAGATTCCGAAGCTGTGTGTAATCCGCATAGGATTGCGTAGGCGTGTAGTACCAAGTCGATTTCGTCCAATCCAGCGTATCCTCCTTTGTCGATAGCCAGTAGAAGTTGGAACTGAGAAGCGCGCCGTCCTGTGCTTCGAGCGTAAGTTTGAGGAAATAAGTTTGCGTCAATGCCTGCAATTCCGGGATGACGAAGGCGCGGACGCTTGCATCAGCCGGAAGATCGAGGTCAACTGTTTTAGTAAATTTTTCAGCGAGATCGAGGTCAAGGATTTTCGCCGTGAGCTTGAGCCGCTGGTGCGATTCGCGCGTGTTGTTGACGGCGACGATGGAGCGGTCATCGTAAGAATATTGGACGTGAACGGGTTCGCACGCCTTCTTCGTGCCGAAGTAGCCGCCGCCCGGTAACAGGTAATAATCGTATAGATGCCAGATGAGCGAAGGCCATGCGTTGTTGAGCATCCACTGAATGACGCCCGTCGAGCGGTACTTATTTTTCGCGTAGCCTTCAAACATCGCGCGCTGGCCTTCATAGGTCATCAACTGCGACTTCATCGCGTAATCTTCGACATTCTTCGCCGTGCCGTAACGCGCATTCAAGGCGTCTGTGAAGACGGTCAGCGTCTTGAACTGCCCGCCGCCCGCGTGATAACTCCACACATCGTCAATCGGCCAGAGGTGTTCCGCAGGCAGCATCTTGCGCAGGCTTTCGACGGGCGGCACGGCGGGGCCGGGGCTAATCTCTGTGGCGAAACCATGCGCGCCGCCCAGTTTATTATCGAGCAACCAATAATCGGGCGGAACCCATTCATAGGGGCCTTCCATCTTCACGCCCGATGCGCCCGTTAATTGCGTGCGCTTCGCCGTCGCTGAAGAAAGATACGGATTAGGCCAACGCTCCTTTTGCAGAATATCTGTGTACATTTTTTCAACGTCCGCAGGCGGCGGATTATCACTGCCGTTGAGCCAGACGAGCAGGCTCGGATGATTCCTCAAACGCCGGATTTGGTCAATCAAAGACGCGGCGGCAACCTTGTAATCCTCCGCTCCCCACGTCGGGCCTTCCTTGTAATCGGCGCGGTGCGTCCAATGCTCCCAGTGGCTGCAACAGCACCATCCGGCCATCACGAGGATTCCCTCGCGGTCTGCTAATTCGTAGAAATAATCGGATTCGAGTTTGCCTTCCAATCGAATCGTATTCAGGTTCATGTCCTTGACGTAGCGAAACTCTTGTTCGAGGCGTTGCGGCAGGTAGCGCATAAACATATCGGGCGACCAACCGCCGCCGCGTATCAGAACATTTTGGCCGTTGACCTTGAAGAGGCGATGATTGTCCGCGTCAAGTTCGGACGTGATTTCCCTGATGCCGAAGCGCGAAGTTTGACGGTCTGAGATTTGCCCGCCCGACTCGAAATCCATTTCGAGATCGTAGAGATTTTGCGCTCCTAAATGGACAGGCCACCAGAGGCGCGGACGCGTGAGATTGAGTTGGCGAAACTCGTTTGGCGTGAAACTGACAAGCCTCGTTTCGTTCGGTTCGAGCCGCACGCTTTGCGAAAACCTTATCTGCCCGATGCGGCCTCGGAGCGTGCCTTGCACAGAATGATTCGCCGCGTTATGTAGTTCGGCGTTGACGGTGAGATGCGCCGCGTCGAGCGAAGGCAGATCGAGTTTCGTTATGGCCTGCGGAAAGCGCAGCGTGACCGCGCCGCTCGTCGTTAGGTACACGTCATGCCAGAGTCCCATCATCTTATCGGGCGGCATCGGATTCCAATCAACCCATGTAAGCGCCAGATCATCCGGCTGCGGCGCAAACACTTCGACGGCGAGCGTATTGAGGCGTCCCGGCTGCGCGACATTCGTCACGTCGAGTTCGTAACGCCGGAACGAACCCGCGATGTCATTCGCGTCGGCAATCTTGCGCCCGTTGAGCCAGATGTTCGCGCTATAATTGATGCCGTCGAAGTGCAGTTGTAGGTTGCGCCCTTTATCGCTTGCGGGGAGTTGAAATTCTGTGCGATACCACCATGAATTTCGATACGGGCTATCATCGGGCATCGGCAGATTCGCAAAGTTTTTGCCGATGGGATAACTGCATCCGGGCATCGCGCGCAGATTCATTCCATAAAAGGGATCGGGATAGACTTTGTTTTCGACGAGCGCTCCGACGACTGTCGAAGGCAAGGTCGCCGGATACCAGCCCGTTGTTTTGTACCCGGCAGTCGAGAGCGTTTCTCCCTTATCCTTAATCTGCGCAGACGATTGGATACGCCAATTATCTTTGAGCAACATTTTGCCGCCGCCGTTTTTTTCAGTCGGGCTTTGAGCCATCGCCGTGGCATTCATTACGAGCAAGAGAACAAAACAATTGAGCAGAAATAATTTCATAATTCGTTTCACCACTCTCGATAAACCGGCGCGCTATGGTCGAGCGGGAACTGTTTCAGAATTCATCAACCTCACCGACGCGTTCCGTCAATTGCGGCAACCCGATTGTTGATATTTGAAGTCTGGAAGACTATTGTAAGCATCGCAGACAGGCAGGGCAGAGTTCGATAATTCGATAAGCCATCGTTCCACAAACTCAAATTCATATCGCTTTGCTTGCCTGCCTTTCCGTAATTAATTCCGATGAAATATTTTAATTTAATGTTGTGCCTTGCTCTCGCCTTGGGCATCGCAAACTCCGCGCAGGCACAGAGTCCGCAATTCCTTTTTCGTGAATGGCAGCAGCAGCATGTCACGAATCTCGATCCGTCGCGCGTGCGCCACGCCGACCTGAAAATATATTTAGACCGATTGCGCGCCGAAGGCATTAGTGTCCGCGAAGTTGGGCGCTCGACGGCGAACCGTGAAATCTTTGAAATGGAGTTCGGGCGCGGGCCGCTGAAAGTTTTTATGTGGTCGCAGATGCACGGCGATGAGCCGACGGCCACAAGCGCGCTCGTCGATCTATTTCATTATCTTCAACGCAATCGCAACGCCGCTTGGATTGCCGCCCTCGAAAAAAGAATTACCTTGCGCGCCGTTCCGATGCTGAACCCGGACGGAGCGGAGTTATACCAGCGCCGCAATCTTCAATCAATAGACATCAATCGTGATGCCCGCGCGCTCGCCACGCCCGAAGGCCGTTTGCTGAAGAAGCTGCGCGACGAGTGGCAGCCCGATATAGGCTTCAATCTGCACAACGAGAATCCGAGAACAGCCGTCGGCAACAGCGGTTTGCAATCCGCCATCTCGCTCTTGGCCGTCGCCTTCGATCCTTCCGGGGGCGATAACGCGGGACGCATTCGCGGCAAAAAGATTTGCGCCGTCATGACTGAGGCGCTCAATCCCTTTATCAAAGGACATATCGCACGTTACGACGATACATTCAATCCGCGCGCCTTCGGCGACATGTTCAGTCGCTGGGGAACGCCCGTCGTGCTCGTCGAGACAGGCGCGCTCAAAGGCAAGAGCGAAATGGAACTCGTGCAATTGAATTTTGTCGCCTTTGCGTTTGCCCTCGAAGCCTTATCCGATGGCAGCGTGGAAAAAGCTCAAACAACTGTTTACGATGCGTTGCCGTTCAATACGAGCGGCACGCTCTACGATCTAATCGTGCGCAATGCGACGATCATTCCCCGCTTCGAGATAGACCACACGCGCCTTGCACCCTTCGTCGCAGATTTTGCGATCAATGAAGCCGCATCATGGAGCGACGGAAAATTTCAGCGGCGCGCGAGCATTCAGGAAGTCGGCGACCTTTCAGTTTTTTACGGCATAGATGAAGTAAACGCCACTGATTTTTACGTCGTGCCGCAGCGAAGCGCATTGCGTAACGGCGCGGAAGCATCGCTTCTTTTTTATAGGAAGGATCGCGCGTCGAAAATGGATTGGACAGCGCCGGACTTGGAGACACGCTTTCCGCCCGACGCCGTGTATCGCAACGGCGAATGGACGGGCAAAGATAAGTTGCCGTTCAAAAGATAAATTTTCTTTTCAGCGCACTGGTTAAAACGCCGCGCATCCGGCTCACATCTTCATACGCGCCCACGCTACTTTATACTTCTTCAAATGGATGACACGGCTTTGTCTTCGCCGGACAATTCATGGAAGCGTGGGAACGTACAGTTTGGCGATGCCCTGTCGAACCTTTCCGGCGACGCCGATTTCGCCGGAGTTGCAAAGCACTATTACCGTCATGCGATCATTCACATAACGCGCGATGCTGGCGGAGAATCCGGCGGTCTGCCCGCCGTGAGAGACGATGCGATGCGCGCCGGAAACGTTCACATCCCAACCCAAGCCGTAAGGATAATCCTTTCCGTTATTCAGACGCATCGGCGTCCATATCTGATCGAGGCTCGCACGTTTGAGCAGTCGTTCGCCGTTGAGCGCCGCGTCCCACTTCACCAGATCGAGCACGTCGGAGACGATTGCTCCGGCGGAAAAGACATCCGTCAAATCAGTCGCGCGGTTCTCCCATCCGTTGTTTTGCCATTCGTAACCGGCGACGCGATTCTTAATAACAGGCACGGGATCGCGGTCGCGCGTTTGATTCATCTCCAACGGCTTGAAAATACGCTCACGCATGAATTCCCAGTAAGGCTTACTGCTTGCCTTCTCGATGATGAAGCCGAGCAGATTATAGCCGGAGTTGCTGTAGGAGTATTTTTCGCCCGGAGGAGAATCGAGCGGAAAGCCAGCGAGCGCCTTCACGAACTCTTCTTTTTTGAGGTGCTTTGAAAACTCGAAGCCGGGCAGCCCCGTATAAGTTTTAATGCCCGAAGTATGCGTTAAAAGATTTCGCACCGAGACGTTGTTCCATGCTTCCGGCGGGTGTAAATCGGCGAGATAGACACTGATCTTGTCATCGAGTTTAACCTTGCCTTCTTCGACGAGCAGCATAATCGCGGCGGCGGTGAATTGTTTGGTAATCGAGCCGATCTCAAAGACGCTTTCGACGCTCGCGGGCGCGTTCGCTTCCAAGTTCGCCAAGCCGTAGCCCTGCGCCTTAATGAGTTTGCCTTCGCGCACAACGGCAAGCGTGAGTCCGGGAATGTGGCGCGCCTGCATCTGCGCGCGAACGTAATCATCCGCGTTATCGGCGCGCGCCGAAACACACGCGAAGCACAACAAGGTAAGAAGCAAAACGATTTTAGATTTTCGGTTCATCAACTTTTCTTTACCGTAAAAATCTTTGTGAAGAAGCGTTTATAAGCGAGCGTCTCATATTCCTTAATTTTTCGATTTCGAGTTTTTCAAGTGCTGGTCGAAAAAGTCTGCGGCTGCTTTGTAAGCCGCGAGCCAGTGGCGATGAAGAAGAAAATCATGCACCTCGTCGGGAAAGACGAGTTGCTCGAAGACGACATGCTGCCCGCGCAAACGCTGCACCAGATCGACTGTCTGCGCAAACGACACGTTGCGGTCATCGTCGCCGTGAATCAAGAGAACGGGCGAGCGCCATTTAGTTATCGACGCTACGGGTGAAGATTCGCGCGCGATTGCTTGCGCCGCTTGATTGTCATAATCGATCCATGACGCGCCGGAGATGCGCTGCGCCCAATCATGCACGCCGTGCAAATCGACTCCGGCGGCGAACAAATCCGAATTGCGCGCGAGGCCGAGAGCCGTCAAATAGCCGCCGTAGGAACCGCCCCACAAACCTATTTTCGATGAATCAATGTCGGCGCGCTCACGAAGAACGCGCGCCGCTGCGAGGATGTCTTGATACTCCGAAGCGCCGCGCGCGCCGCGCTTCGGAGCCATGCGGAACGCGCGTCCGTAGCCGATACCCGTGCGATAGTTGACGGACAGCACGGCGTAGCCGCGACTCGCAAGATATTGATTGAACGCATAGGAGTTGTGGTAGTAGTAACCGTAATGCCAGCCGAGCAGCATTTGCCGTATCGGGCCGCCGTGAATAAAGATCACCGCCGGAAGGCGCGCGTTCGCTGGAATATTACGAGGCAGAAAGAGTTGCCCGTGAATCTCCATGCCGTCTGCGCTTTTGAAAACGAGCGGCTGCGGCGCGACGAGCTGCGCGGAAGGAAAATCCTTCGGCAACGCAGAGGCCGCGATCATACGGCCTTCTCCGCCCGCGAGCGGCATTACATGCGGCATCGCCGGTTGGCGCGCATCAGAGCCGAGATAAACCAGATGCGCGCCATCATTCGTCACCACCGGACTCCATTCGATTCGCTCGCCGGAAGTAATTGCTGAAGGTTGCTGATTGCCGCCTACGTTGACGCGCCAGAGATGGCGGCGGTCAATGTCGCCGCAGTTCGATGAATAGATAACCGCGCGACGATCAGGAGTCATCGTCGTGTTCTCGACTTCGCACGCGCCGGGCGTGAGCAGTTTGGCCGCCGTGCCGCCCGTCGCCGGAACGGAATAAAGATGCATCCACCCGTCTTGCTCCGAAGCAAAGACGAGTCGATTGTCCGCGCCCCACTGCAACAATTTTGATCCGGCGACGTTCGGCAGCGAGCCGTTGATGTCAATTGCGCTTTGCCACGCTTCGTGCGCTTTGCCCGTCGCAACGTCTGCGACCATAACCGCCCAAGGCTCCGGCGCGTCAGCCAGAAACAACTGCGACTGCGCGCCGAGCGTGGGCTGGCGAACGAAGGCGAGTTGCTTGCCGTCCGGCGACCAGCGCGGAAAACTATCGCGGTCAACCGACGGCGCAATGTAATTGATTGTGCGCGTCGTTGTGTCATAGACGCCGACGAAGCTATGGTCACCGCGCTGGCTGACAAAGGCGATGAATTTTCCGTTTGGCGACCAAGCGGGCGACGCATTATTCCCGCGCGCCGAGAAGAGTTGATGCGGCTCGCTTTTCTCCGCAACGGACGCGATCCAGAGCGCATTGCCTTTTGAGAACACCACTTGATTACCGGCAGGCGAAACCTCCGGCGAATTGCCTTCTCCGAGCATCCTGATATGGCCGTCATTCCATGACACGGAGTACACGGTCTGCGTTGCGCCCGCCGCATCGTTCGTCGGATTCGGAACTTCTCCGGCGCGATTCTTATTGCCGCCTCTCACATAAACGATTCCGTCGCCGTCCGCATTGAATGCAACATCGGTTATCTCCTGCCCGTCGTCATCGTTGTAGCGCGTGAGCTGGCGCGCCTCGAATTGCGGCGCTTCGGCGACCCAGATGTTGCGCCGCCCTTCGGCGTCAAAGACCCACGCGATTCGTTGTCCGTTGCGCGACGCGACAAGATCAGATGGAAAGGGCGAACCGAGTGCCTGCTCAAGCGTGAAGCGAGCATTGTTTTGCTGCGCGAAGCAGAGCGTATGAACGACGAGCAAAAAGAGAAGTGCGACGGCGTGTGTGCGTGCGATTTTCATCCTGTTTGGGCGCTCCCTTGTACGAGTGCTGTGGCGCAATTAATCCGGGCGGCGCATGGTTCAAGTGCGTGCGCCACGAGTCACGCTCGCTTGCGGTTAATCGTTCGGTTCGACAGCGAGCCGTCGAACCGCATTTTTGCTTTTCACTTTCCGCTCAGTTCCGGTTGTGCTTCGTAAACAACGCGCCCGTCCATGATCGTCAGAAGCACGCGCGTGTTTTTGATTTCTGTCGGGTCAATACAAAAAATGTCTCTCGACAACAGAACGATGTCGGCGAGTTTTCCCGGCGCGATAGTCCCCTTTTCGTTTTCCGTAAATTCGGCGTAGGCGGAACCGACGGTGTAAGCGCGCACGGCTTCCTCAATGGTAATCTTCTGCTCGGCAATCCAACCATTCGGGTTCCGATTATCAAGCGTGCGTCTCGTTACGGCGGCATAGAGTCCCTGCATTGGATCGAGCGGCGCGACAGACCAATCCGTTCCGAAAGCGAGGACGGCTCCTGTATCCAGCAGCGTGCGAAAAGCGTAGGTCGTCCGCGCTCGCTCGTGCCCGATACGCTTTTCAGCCCAACGCCCATCGTCGATCGCGTGATACGGCTGCATCGAAGCGACGACATGATCGCGCCCGAAACGTGAGATGTCCTGCGCTCTTAAGTGCTGCGCGTGCTCTATGCGAAAGCGGCGGTCGCGCGCCGGGTTGTCTTTGATGACTTGTTCGTAAATGGAGAGTATGGAATCGTTGGCGCGGTCGCCGATGGCGTGGATCATCACTTGAAGGCCGGCGTGATCAGCGGCGCGCACGCGCTCCTGCATTGCGCCCTCTGGAAACATGTCGTCGGCGGGAAGGCCGTGCATCGCGGGCGCATCGTTGTACGGATCGAAAAGAAGCGCGGTGGTCGAACCCAGACTTCCGTCAGCGAATCCTTTGAGGCCGCCGATGCGTAGCATATCGCCGCCAAACGGCGCGTGAACGCCCATGCGCGCGACGCGCTTCCACGCGGGCAGCGGCGAGACAGCGTAAATGCGCGTCTTCAATTGACCTTGATTCAGAAGCGTTTGATAAATGCCGACATCGTTTCCGGCGGACATATCCTGCACGCTGGTGACGCCGAGACGTGCCGCATGATCTGTTGCGGCTTGCGCGGCGGCGAGTTTCTCTTCCGCGCTTGGTTCGGGAATCGCTTTGTAGACAAAGCTCATCGCCGCGTCTTTTAGAATGCCTGTCGGCTCGCCTGTTTTCGGATCACGCACGATGAGTCCGCCCGCAGGGTCTTTGGTTTCGCGCGTAACACCCGCGAGTTTCAACGCGAGACTGTTGGCGAGCGCCATGTGACCGTCCAGACGATTGACGAAGACGGGCGTTGCAAGCGTTAAATTATCTATCAACTCTTTCGTTGGAAGCGGCGCATTCGGCCAGCGTTCGTGATCCCAATCGCCGCCCGTAATCCAACGACCACGCGGCGCATTTCGCGCAAACCGGCTGATGCGTTCGGCAAATTCCTGCGGACTACCTGCGTCGCGTAAATCAACGCTTGATAGTTGAAAGCCGCCGCTTAAGAAATGAACGTGCGAATCGTTAAATCCAGGTAGCACAACACGCCCGCCCGCATCAATCACGCGCGTCTTTGCGTTCGCCAATTTTCGTATCTCTTCGTTGGAGCCGATGGCTGCAATGCGATTGCCGTAAACGGCAACGGCGGAAGCAACGGGATGTTGCGCGTCCATCGTGTGAATCTTCGCGTTGACGATAATCAGATCGGCAACCATCGCCACAGAGGTCTCGTCCGCGCGAACGCGAAGGGTAGCGGCGACAAGACAAGTTACGATAAGAAAGGCGACGAGTGTTTTCGCTTTCATGAAAATCCACCGTGTGGTTTCGGCAATCGAAGGAAAAAAAGAGGCGAGTGGATTCGCTTCAAAATTCTGCGGCGAAATCCACTCGCAATGAAAACCCGGCGCAATTAATTGCAAAGGCGAGTAAGCTACAGGCTGTCGCTAAAAGTTGAACTTAATGCCTAACTGAATAATGCGCGCGGCGCTTTCCGTCGAGAGATTTTGGCCGAATACGCTGCTGGTAATCGTCGCTGATGACGGGAAACCGAAGTACGGCGTGTTCGTGACGTTGAAAGCTTCGGCGCGCAATTCAAGGTTCATGCTTTCCCTGATGGCGATGTGCTTGATGAGCGAAGCATCCATATTAAAGAGCGGCGGAAGCCGGAAACCGTTACGCGGGGTGTTACCGATCTGGCCTGCCGCCGGTAGAGTAAACTGCGCGAGTTGCTCCGTCGTAAAGAGCGAACGAGTGCCGGTTGTCGGGTCGATGGTGTAGCGCAGGCTACGGTTGCTGCCGGAATAGTTGGTGCGTGAACTAATGCGATTACTGAACGAGTTTGTTCCCGTCACGATGGTAAATGGCAGGCCGCTTTCGTAAACAATCGTCGTCCCTAACGTGAAGCCACCAACGAGCCTTGAGATGAGGCCGTTTGAAGAGCGCAGGAAACGTCTGCCGGGGCCGAAGGGAAGCTCATAAGTGGCGTTGCCTTGCAGCACGTGCGTGCGGTCGAAATCCGAGATGCCGTAATTCAAGCGGCGGTTGGCCGGATCGAATGGCGTGCTTTGCGCCGACTGGCTAGTGCCGCTCGCAATGCGCGTAAAGGTCGGGTCGAAAGATTTATCGTCAAGGGATTTTGAGAAAGTGTAGCTCAGATCAAACTGCAAGCCTCTCTGAAGGCGTCTTTGCAATTGAACGAACGCGCCGTTGTAGTTCGAGAACGAATTGCTGTCAATGACCTGAAGTCCGCCGAGAAACTGCGGATAGTCGTTAAAGAAGAACGGACTGAAACCGGCGGCCTCCACCAATCTCGTGCGCGCTCCGCTAACGGTAACGAAGGTGTTGTTCAAGCGAGCAGCCACGTCAGCGACACTGTTGCGCGCGAGTTGCGTGGGAAAAGTCGCGTTGAGATATTGAACGGCGTTCTGCGACGAGGTGCGTGCCGGAGCAGTCAAACGATCAAGCAGGCTGCCCGCCGGTACGTTTCCGGCCTGCGCTTGGACAAAGGCATCAAGGAAGCCGTTGCTGAAGATATTTACTTGATTGCGCTCGAAGCCGCCGATCAGGTGGCGTCCGGCGCGACCTATGTATTCAACGTCAACGACAAACCCCTTACCGATCTCGCGTTGCGCCCCGAGCGAGTACATATAAGTCGTCGGCGTCACAAAGTTCGGGTCGAGCACTTCTCGTGAAACTATTGTGTTGGGAGGCGGTGTTCGCAGGGCGTTCGGATTGCTCTGGGCAGGCGCGAGCGCGGGCACGCCATCGAGGATGCGAAGGTCTGATCTTGCTGGAGTCGTAAAGGTAGCGGTAGTCGTCAGTCCCGGAGTGTTGGGATAAATAGCTGCCGAGGGCAAAAAGGTGGAGATGCGGTCAAAGGCGACGCGGAAGTTGGCGCGAATCGCCGTGCGCCCGTCTTTGAACGGATCGTAGGCGATGCCAATGGCAGGGCCGAAATTATTGTAATCGCTCTTGTAAAGGTCGCCTTGAACATAAGAGACGTTGGTGGCCGGAGCAGAGCCGAGCGTGAGCGGGCGGTCTGGAACGAAAATCTTGTTGCGGCCACGCGCGTAAGGCTTCGGTTTCGGCTCCCAGCGCAAGCCTAAGTTAAGCGTAATATTGGGTCTGATCTTCCAATCATCCTGAAAGTAAAAGTCGCCTTCGGGATAAAATGCGTCGAAGGTGAAGGCCGTTCCCGGCGGGCCGAACTGACCGCCGGTATCAACGAGGCCGACGCTGGCCGACGCTAAACGTCCGAGCAGATTATTGACAAGGCCGTTGGCCGTTGCGCGATCATTCGTGTTGATGTTCGTCGGCACTTGAAAGCGTGTGGTGTCAACCGTGTTGCCCAGATCAAATTCAGGATTGACATCAAGACCGGCGACGGAGCCGCGCACGTCGTAATGCTCCTGCAAACGAAGGTTCGTGCCGAAGCGGAAGGTATGCGCGCCCGCGACGCGGCTGACGTTGTCCAGCACCTGAAAGGTGTTGATCGTGCGCTTGTTGCCGAAGCTGTTGGAGAGCGGATTGGTGATCGTCTGCAAAACAAACGGCGTCGTCCGCGAATCTCTGTTTGAGGGAATGGCGAAATCGAAGATAAAGCGATTAGCGCCAACGATCAGTTCGTTTGTGGTCGCTGCGCCGTAGGTCGAACGCAGGCCGATGGCGATGTTTTTCGGTGTGCGGAAGGTTGCGACAATCGGCGGCAGACCGGGAAAACGCGCCGCGCCGTTGTTGGTCGTATCGCCAACCGTATCCTGCTGGCCGAAGCTGTAGCGCCCGAAGATGTTTTGCGTATCGCTAAAGGTATGGTCAAGCCGGATGGTGAAATCACGTTGCGGATCAGTGCGCGAGGCGAGTGATCTGAACCCTGCGGTGTTAAGCCCGTCGCCAACTTCAAAAGTGTTCGGCAGCGGCGTCAAGCTAAGTATGCTCTGCACCGTCGGGTCTAAGCCTAAGCGTCGCGGATCGTTGGCGATGACGTTGTAAGTGGCGATGGGCACAATCGGATTGCCTTGTGCGTCAATGGAAGCGCCGGTGGCATTGAAGGGATTATTTCTTGCGCCGGTGGCATAGCGGAAGATGCCCGCCCGCGCCGTCGCCGTGTAAACCGTATTGACTTGCTCAAGAGTTTGATTCTGACGTTGAATCTGCGTGTTGAAAAAGAAGAAAGATTTGTTGCGCCCGTTGTAATAAGTTCGCCCGCCTTCGCCGAAGCGCGGCAGAAAGATGGGGCCGCCGATTGAGCCGCCGTATTGATTGCGCAACAGAAAGCGGCGCGGGATTCCGGCGCGATTCAACTGAAACTCGTTGGCGTTGAGCACACGGTCGCGGTAAAACTCGAACAGATTGCCGTGAAAATCATTCGTGCCGGAATTGGTGATGAGGGCTATTTGCGCGCCGCTGTTGCGTCCGAACTCGGCTGACGGATTGGACGTGATGATGCGATATTCGCGTAACGAATCGGGATTGGTGCGGATCGGCGAAAAGGTCGCGTTGCCCGCAGATGTCTCGTTGGAATCAATACCATCGAGCGTGATGTTAACGGCGCGGTCGCGCGCGCCGAAGACGTTCGTGCCGCCGCCCGCCGCATTTGTTCCCGACACGACGCCCGGCTGCGTGTTAATCAAATTGAGCACGTTGCGATTGGGGACAGGAAGTTCCTTGAGCGACTGTTGATTGAAGATTGCTCCGGTGTTTCCGGATTGGCTGGTCTGAACCTTCTCGAAAGTTCCTTCCACCTGCACTGTTTCCGAAACGTCCCCGGTCTCCAGCGGAATGTTGATGGTCGCAGTGTCGTTTGCGGTCAGGACGTTCTTGCTCGTCGAATACTTTTTGAAACCGCTCTGCTCGACAGAAATAGTGTAGGGGCCTGGCTGCAAAGCCTCAAACGTATACTTGCCAGCATCACTGGAAACCGTATTGTAGGTAACGTTCGTTTCTTCATTGAGTGCCTTAACGGTTGCGCCCGGCACGATTGCGCCCGTAGGGTCTTGTACCGTCCCAACAATGCGCCCTGTTGCGGATTGCGCCAAAGCGACAGACGTTAAAAGCAGGCATATTGATATTGTCGATAGAATGAATTTCATTTTTCCTCCAGAGTAGACGACTTATCATGAGCGTGTGGCCGTTGAATGTACAAGATCGATGGATACACCTGCGCCGTACCCGCGTCAAGAACCGTGCCGGTAACACGCGAGGTTGTTCCCTGCCCTAAAACTGTTCCGGCAAAGTTAAGCAATAACAAGCTACACAAAAAGATCGGCGTAAAGCTGTTTCTCTTCATACGAAGCTCCTTCTAGGTTTTGAACGAATAGTGCGGGGCAGATGTCGCACCACGAACTTGCGGCGACAACAAGACTTTGTAGATTAATTAATCGCGCAGGCAAATCATATTCCAACAACGCCATTCAATTAAAACTTTTAGCATTTACGCGCTTTTATCTTTCAAAGTATTTTCGTAAATACGAAAATTTGGATATAGCCTTGCAAAAATTGGATTAATGAAGCTTATCAGCTAAAGATAAAAGTGATTAAACGCGAATACGTTACCGGTCATCGAAGCGTGACGGATAGTGTGTATGCTGGCATTTGCGCAGTTGCCGATGAGTGCTGCAAAGGGCAACTGTTTCAACTATCGCATTGAACCAATAAATCATCGAACAGACATTGCTCTATTCTTTTATTCGCAGGGCGCTAGAGTGTGCGCGTTACTTTGGATAGCGAGCGCGGCGTGTCCGCATTCAAGCCTTTTGCTTTGGCGAGTAAGGCGGCGAAAAGCTGTCCCGGAATAATGTACGGAACGGGCGAGAGAAATTCATCTGTCTCGCATGGCACGCAAAGGCTGCGCGAAGCGAGCGCCGCCGTTTCCCTATCGCCCGTGATGACGAGCGAGTCTGCGCCGAGTTCACGAAGGCGCGCGATTAACTGCCTGACGCCCGGCAAGGTTACGCCCGGCGGCGCAAATATAAAAATCGGGAAATGGCGTTCGACGAGCGCGAGCGGCCCGTGCAGAAAGTCTGCCGACGAAAAACGCTCCGCCACGACATAACACGTCTCCATCAACTTGAGCGCCAATTCATACGCGTTGCCGTATTGAAGGCCGCGCCCGACCACCACACAGTTCTCCATGAAAACATAGCGCTCGACGAGTTCGCTGATTTGCGTTTGCAATTCGAGCGCGCGCGCGGCGTATTCGGGAATCGCTTCGTAAGCCGACACGAGACTTTTGCCGCGATCATCGGAGAGCGCCCGCGCAAGCATGTAAAAAAGCATCATCTGCCCCGTGTAAGTTTTCGTCGCCGCGACGGAGCGTTCGCGCCCGCCGTGCATCAAGAGCGTTTCATCCACAAAGTTCGTCATGGAAGAATGCGGCTCGTTGGTAATGCCAATTGTGTATGCGCCGCACGCGCGCGCGCTCTGCAATACCTGATTAATGTCTTCGCCTTCGCCGGATTGCGAAACGCCTATCACGAGCGCGCGTGAAAGTTTCAACTTCGCATCATAGAGCGTATAAAGCGAAGGCGCGGCGAGCGACACGGGAATGCCCGTCGTCGCTTCCAGAAGATAACGACCGAAGAGCGCCGCATTGTCGGATGAACCGCGCGCGACGAGAACAATCAAATCTATATCACGCCCCTTGAGGAATGAGCCGAGCCGATCCACTCTTTTCTGCTCTTCGCTCAATGTTTTGGCTAGCGCTTGCGGTTGTTCGATGATCTCCTGAAGCATTAACGACAAGGAATTTTTATCCTCCTGAAAGCTATTCATGCCTATCCTTCACGGATGCAGTTTTGTTGACACCGCAAAAGCGACATGGTAATTGTCGGCGCGCGAACGTGACGGGCGACGACTTTATGAGGCTTCAAAGGACGTTACAATATTGAAAAAGCACTTTGACCGCAACAACTTTGCTTCGGGATGGATGAAACGCAGAAACTTTCTCGCGGCTTCGGGCGGCGCGCTGGCGGCGCTTTCAACAGACTTTTTTGCACGGGCGCAAAACTCTTCCTCGCATTTGATTCACCCGAAAGCGCTGCGCCCCGGCGACACCGTCGGGCTAATAACGCCCGCGACCTATGTTGCAGACCCGGATCAACTGGCGCTCGCCGAACGCACGCTACGGTATTTCAAGCTGCGTGTGAAGATGGGGCGAAACGTCGGCAAGCGCGCAGGGTATTTCGGCAATCCCGTGAGCGGGCGGCTCGACGATTTTCACGAAATGTTTCGTGACACCGAAGTGCGTGCAGTCTTCTGCATTCGCGGCGGTTACGGAACGGCGCAATTGCTCGACCGCATCGACTACGATCTCGTGCGCCGCAACCCGAAGATATTTCTCGGCTACAGCGACATCACCGCCTTGCATCTGGCGATTAACAAACTCGCCCGCCTCGTTACCTTTCACGGCCCCGTCGCGCTTTCGCGCTTTTCGAGTTATACGCAGAACTCTTTTCGCCAATCTCTTTTCCAGACCGAACCGGTTGTCGAGTTGACGAATCCTATTGAAAACGACTCGTTGCGGCCTGCGCACACATTGCGCGCGGTTCGTTCGGGCGCGGCGAGCGGGCGTTTAATCGGCGGCAATCTAACGCTCATTTCGACGACGCTCGGCACGCCTTATGAAATCGACACGCGCGATGCGATTCTGTTTCTCGAAGACGTTGACGAAGAGCCGTATCGCATTGATCGTATGCTGACGCATTTGCGCCTCGCTGGAAAGTTCAAGGACATTCGCGGACTCATCTTCGGCGAATGCAAGGATTGCCGCGCGAGCGATTACAAGCCGTCGCTCAGTAATCCGTATTCGCTCGGCGAAGTTCTAGACAATGCTTTCGGTGAACTGAAAATCCCCGTGCTATCCGGTCTCGCCATCGGCCACACGGACGATCAACTAACGCTTCCGCTCGGCGTCAACGCGACGCTCGATGCAGACAAAGGCACGCTGACGCTTCGTGAATCCGGTGTCGCTCCGGCATAAGGCGTCTGGAAGGTTATGAATTAAATTTATGAGGTGAAGCGAGGCGACGTGTAACGAAGCGGCGTGAAAGAAATTGACTTGAATTGAAATGTCGCATCGCTACTTTTTTTTGCGCGTCGCACGGCGGGATGCCCCGAAGCGCTCCCTACACAATCGTATAAAAGTTTGACGAACCGGCGAACCGGCGTCTCCCTTTAATTGCGCGAGTCCGAGTTCCCAATTAATTTGTGCGCCCTTGATCCACCACGTCACGAGCCGTCCGGCGGCAACTTCTTCTGCGGTTGATTTCAAAGGCACGATGCCGACGCCCATATCCGCCTCGACCATGCGCTTGATGCCGTCCTGACGGCTCAACTCCATCGTGATCGTCGGATGCACGCCCGCCTTGCTAAAGAACTCGTCGATTAAACGCCGCGTGTTGCCGCCGTGCTCGCCTAGAATAAGTTTCTCGCTGCCGAGCGCCTGCACGCTGATAACGCGCTGCTTTGCCAACGCATGACGCGGGCTGGCGATGGTCACGAGTTCGTCGCGGCTCAGGATTTCCGTTTCAATGCCGTGCGCCTCAACCGGCAGGGAAACAAATGCGACATCCAGATCGCCCGCGAGAATTTGCTTCACCAGCGCCTCGCTCGTTCCCGATACGACGGACACCTCGGCGCGCGTGTGGCGGCTACGCACTTCCCGCAAGATCGGTGGCAATTGCTCTGTGCTGACCATCGCGGAGGCGCTCCCGATGCGCAAACGCCCGTGTTCCGCTCCGCTCAATTCCGCAAGCTCTGCGAGCGCCGCATCATGCTCGCGCAAAATGTTTCGCGCCCTTTCTATCAGTGCTTCGCCTGCTTCCGTTAAAATCACGCGACGCGGCGCGCGTATGAATAAACGCGCGCCGACTTCTCTTTCCAACTGGCGAATCTGCATACTAATGGCCGCCTGCGTGACATGCACGCGAACCGCGCCCGCCGTAAACGTGCCTGTTTCAGTAATCGCCATCAAAGCTTTTAGCTGGCGTATTTCCATATTATTTATCCATCAGTAAAATTTATCGTAACGATAAAATCTTTTCGTTTCTATTATAGACGATATGAGACTAAAATTGTTCATGTTGAAGACGTAAGAAAATCATAAATGAGTGCCTCACGGAATTAGAAGAAGCGATGAAAGCAAAGCACGGGTTAGTAGGACTGATGAATTCTCGACAAGTAGAGTTACGCGAACTCGTTCTGGGAGTTGACGGCGGCGGCACAAAGACTCACGCCGTCATTGCCGACGACAGGCAGCGCATCTTGGGCGAGGGGTTCGCGGGGCCGTCGAATCCCTTGCGTGTGGGAATCGGCACTGCGGCGGCAGCCGTGCGCGAAGCGATTGACAAGGCCTGTGCCGACGCCGCCGTGCAACGCGCAGACATCGTCGCTGCCGAAATCGGGCTGGCGGGCGTCAAGCTCAAAGACATACGCGAACGTATGCGCGAGACGTTGATTGGACTCGGCATCGATTCGCTCGAAGTCGTGACCGATGCGGAGATTGCGTTATTCGGCGCAACAGGCGGCGCGCAGGGCATTGTAGTAATCGCCGGAACAGGCTCGATTTGCTGCGGCGTCAATGCGCAGGGGCGACAAATGTGCGCGGGCGGATGGGGGCCTATCGCGGGCGACGAAGGCAGCGGATTGTGGATTGCTCGCAACGCGCTGCAAAGAGTCGCGCGGGCTGCGGACGGGCGCGGAAACGCGACTTCGCTGACAACAAAGGCTTGCGATTACTTTAACGCCGCAACGGTAGCCGATCTTTCGACGATGGTTTACGCGCCGGGCGTGACCAATGATTATATCGCAGGGTTCGGCAAGGAAGTTATCGAAGCGGCAGAGAGCGGAGACTCTATCGCAGTGGAGATAGTCAAAGAGGCCGGGCGCGAACTCGGCATTGCGGCGGCGGCTGTGATTCGCCGCCTGCAAATGGAACGCGAGCGTTTTCGCGTGGCTTATGTCGGCGGAGTTTTTGCCGCAGGCGAACTCGTGCTCGCAACGCTGCGCGAAGAAGTATCGCGCGTCGCCCCTCAAGCATATCTCGCGCCGCCCGCGTTGTCTCCTGCAATTGCCGCTACACACATGGCGCGCGAACACTTGCATCATCTGGCAGTCGCAGTTTGAAGACAGTTGCCATTCAAAATTATGGAGACTCTCTCCGTCACAGAGCAGGAGAATCCGCGCACATCTTCGATCAGTTCATTGCCGACTGACGAGATTGTGCGCTTAATCAACGAGGAAGATGCGCGCGTCGCGGACGCGGTGGCGCGCGTGTTGCCCGACGTGACGAAGGCCGTCGAAGGCATTCTTCAACGCTTACAGGACGGCGGGCGGCTCTTTTACATAGGGACTGGCACATCCGGGCGGCTCGGCGTGCTGGATGCGGCGGAGTGTCCGCCGACGTTCGGCGTCGCGCCCGATTTTGTGCAGGCGATTATCGCGGGCGGCTACGATGCTTGCTATCGCGCTGTGGAAGCTTCGGAAGACGACGCGGCGGCAGGCGCGCATGACTTGTTTGAGCGCGGATTCAGTGCGAGGGATGCGTTAATCGGCATCGCCGCTTCGGGGCGCACGCCTTACACCATCGGCGCGCTCGACTATGCGCGAGAGTTGAAGGCATTCACCGTCGCGCTGACGGCTGCGCCCGATTCTGCCATCACGCGCGCAGCGGACGTGAGCATCGTCGTCGTCGTCGGGCCGGAGGTAATCGCCGGTTCGACGCGGCTCAAAGCTGGCACGGCGCAAAAGATGGTGCTCAATATGATTTCGACGGCGACGATGATTCAACTCGGCTATGTTTCCGGCAATCGCATGTCGAATTTGAAGGCACGCAACGATAAATTGCGCGCACGCGCGGCGCGGATTCTAAGCGCCGAAACCGACCTCGATGAAAAAACTGCGCGCGAGGCTTTGATTGCTGCGGGCGGCGATTTGAGCACGGCGCTCGTGATGGCAAAGACGGGATGCTCACGCGAAGGTGCGGCGCACGCGCTGGCGCAGTCGAAGGGCATCGTCGCGCAAGCCGTTGAACGGCTCCGCGCATAAATGTTTTATCGCCCCTGAATAAATCTTATCGTTCCACAAGTTCGTTATCCGCACCGAAGGCGGAGTCGTCGCTTTCGGGCTTCCTGTCCATACAATCGCAGGGCGGCCTTGTTTCCAAGTTGCAACGAGGCTCGCTGGCATGTTAAAGCAGGTGCAAGTGATAGATCGCTTTTCTTTGATAGGGCAGCTTGAAGATTACTTCTCGCGCGCTCGCGGAAACAGAAATTCTCAAATGAAACGAATCAGCTTTCAAAAAAAATTCAAACGCGCCGCGTCGCTTTGTCTTATCTGTGCGCTGTGGCTGGCGACGCTCTGTGTTTCGGGCAGCGGACAGCTAAAACTTCGGGCGCAGCAAAGCGGAACGTCTGCCGCGACGAATAATCCGCCGGAAGTTCGACCATACCCGCGCCAACCTTCAGGCGAAGCAAGCGCGTGGGCTGATGCGGAGTTGCGCCGCATGTCGCTCGATGAAAAAATCGGCCAGCTTATTTCAATCGGCGTCAACGCGACGTTTCTCAATGAAGACAGCGACGCATACCGCGCTTTGCGTCATCAAGTCGTAGATAATCATATCGGCGGCGTGACTTTATTTCGCAGCCCCGTTTATGAATCCGTCGTGCTCGTCAATCGCTTGCAGTCGATGGCGCGCACGCCGTTGTTGATCTCGGCGGATTTGGAAGCGGGGGCGGGGATGCGCTTTGAAGACACTTTGAATTTTCCTTGGAACATGGCCGTCGGCGCGACGGGCAACGCGGAGTACGCGCGCAGGCAGGGCGCAATCACGGCGCGGGAAGCACGCGCGCTCGGCATCGAACAAATTTTCGCGCCCGTCGTTGACGTAAATAACAACGCGGCGAATCCTGTTATTAATGTGCGCTCTTACGGCGAAGACCCTGCGGAAGTGGCGCGCATGGCGTCTGCCTTTATCGAAGGCGCGCAAGGCGGCGGCGTGATTGCGACGGCAAAGCATTTTCCGGGACACGGCGACACGAGCGTTGACTCGCATCGCGGACTGCCGGTCATCAACGTCAATCGCCAGCGCCTCGACAAAATCGAACTCGTGCCGTTTCGCGCGGCGATTGCGACGGGCGTCGGCTGTATTATGTCGGCGCACATAGGCTTGCCGCAAATAGATTCCACGCAAGTCAGCCCGCTGCCGCGCGCCGCAATCGTGCGTCCTATTTACGCAGAAGAAGGCACCGAAGTAATCTCCGAAAAAGCGACGCTTCCGGCGACTCTCTCGTCCGTCGTGTTAGGGCAAGTCTTACGGCGCGACCTAGGCTTCAACGGCTTGATCGTCACGGACGCGCTCGACATGAGCGGGCTGACAATCTATTTCAAGCAGGACGAAGCGGCTGTGCGCGCCTTGCTCGCGGGCGCGGACATGCTGCTCAAGCCCGCAGACACGGATACCATCGTGCGCGGCTTGCGCGACGCCGTGCGTTCTGGACGCCTCACGGAAAAGCGCATCGAAGAATCTGCGCGCCGCGTGCTCACAGCAAAGTATGAGCTGGGGCTGGCGCAGCAACGCATTACGCCGCTCGACCGGATTGATCGCCTCGTTTCAAACCGCGATGCCTTTGTGCTCGCGCAGGAGATTGCCGAACACGCCATCACCCTTGTGCGCAACGACGCGAAGCTGCTGCCCCTCGCCAATCTTCGTTCCGACGCGCGCATCGTCAACATCGCCATCACGAACGGCGATGATCGTTTGTACGTCGCGCAGTCCTTCATCGCAGCGATGTCGCGCGCAGGCCGTCATCTCGAAACAATCGTGCTCGATGATCGTTCGTCGGATGCGGAAGTGCAGAAGGCTCTCGCGCGTGCGCAAGGCGCGGACATCGTGTTCGCATCGCTCTACGGGCGCGTGCGAACAGGTCAGGCGCGCAGCGTCGGCTTGCCCGAACCCGGAGCGCGCGCGCTCGCCTCGCTTATCAACGCGCACGCTCCCGTCATCGGCATCAGCTTCGGCAATCCGTATCTACTCGAAGGCTTCCCTGCGCTGCAAACATATCTGGTGGCCTACGGCGATATGCCGAGCCTGCAACAGGCCGCCGCCCGCGCCGTGCTCGGACAAACAGACATCACAGGCAAACTGCCGATCACGCTGCCCTCGCTTTACGCGCGCGGAACGGGCGTTCAAATGAAGGCCACAACCGCTAACCGCGCGGCGACGAAATGAACGACTTCGGCGCAATGAAAAAGTTAAAAAAAAGATTAAGTGATTAACTAAGCGCGATATGTTGTGTAACGGTATTCATGAATAAACACCATCATAGTTTCCGGCTGATTTCTTCCGCTATTGTTTCTCGTCAGGCGCTCGCGCTGCTATTGCTGCTTGCGTTCACCGCGCAAACTTTTGCGGCGACAACGACGTTGCCTGTGGCTGCGCCCGCCGCCGTCGGCATGTCCGCCGCGCGGCTTGCGGAGATTGATAACGCGGCGCAGAAATCAATCGAGCGGCGAGAGATGCCGGGCGCGGTGGTGCTGGCGGCAAGGCGCGGGCGCGTCGTATGGCGTAAGGCTTACGGAGCGCGTGCCGTTTTGCCTGCGCGCGAAGCGATGACGACGGAGACGATCTTCGATCTGGCGAGTCTCACGAAAGTCGTTGCCACCGCGACGAGCATAATGATCTTAATTGAGCGCGGGCAAGTACGCTTGAGTGATCCGGCTTCGCTTTACGTGCCGGAACTCAAAGGCGAAGGCAAAGAGAAAATCACCATCGAGCAACTATTGACGCACCGCACTGGCTTTGCGCCGGACTTTGATTTAAGCGAGCAATGGACGGGCTACGATGAAGCGATTAAGCGCTTGGCGACGGAGCGATTGCGCAGCACGCCGGGGACGCGCTTTGTTTACAGCGATCTCAATTACATTACGCTCGGCGAAGTCGTGCGACGCGTGAGCGGTTTAATGCTCGACGAGTTTGCGCGCCGCAATATCTTCGAGCCGCTTAAAATGCGCGACACGGGTTTTCGTCCGCGCGCGGAATTAACATCGCGCATCGCGCCGACGGAAACAAAACGCGGGCAAGCAAGTTACTTAGGCGCGCGCGCCGAAGGCATCGCGGCGACGGACGGCGAGCATTGGCTGCGCGGCGAAGTTCACGACCCGACGGCTTTCCGCATGAACGGTGTTGCCGGTCACGCGGGGCTTTTTTCAACCGTTGACGACATGGCGATTTATTGCCAGATGATTTTGAACGGCGGCGAATACGGCGGCGCGCGCATCTTGAGTCCGATGGGCGTGGCGATGATGACGCGCCCGCGCATCGTCAACGATGAAGGCGCGGCGCGCGGACTCGGTTGGGATGTGTCGAGCAGCTTCTCGTCTAATCGCGGCGATCTTTTTCCGCTTGGCTCGTTCGGTCATACGGGCTTTACAGGCACAAGCATCTGGATCGATCCGGCGAGCGAAACATTCGTCGTTTTTTTGAGCAACCGCGTGCATCCGAACGGCAAAGGCGATGTGTCTGCGGTGCGCGGGCGTATCGCTTCAATCGTCGCCGCCTCTGTCGTGGACGAACCCGTTGATAACGCACGCGCCGAATCATCGCGCTTTGCGGCGGAGATGTTGGCGAATATGGCCGCCGCGCGCATCCACGCGCCGACTGTTTCCGGCGACAACGCTTCGAGCGCGACGAACGATGCGGCGACAAGCGCGGAGGCGAAAGTCTTAACCGGCATAGACGTGCTCGAACGCGATGACTTCAAGGCGCTTAAAGGAATGCGCGTCGGACTCGTCACCAATCACACGGGGCGCGATTCTTTGAACCGTTCGACGATTGATGTTTTGAGCACGGCGGCGGGCGTGCGCCTCGTCGCGCTCTTTTCGCCGGAACACGGCATTCGCGGGCTGGCCGACGAAAAAGTATCGGATTCAAAAGACGAGCGAACAGGGCTTCCCGTTTACTCGCTCTACGGCGAAAGCCGTCGCCCGAAGCCGGAACAATTGAAGGATATAGACGCACTCGTTTTCGACATTCAAGATGTCGGCGCGCGCTTTTATACATACATTGCCACGCTCGGCTACATCATGGAGGAAGCGGCGCGCGCGAAGTTGCCGGTCTTCGTGCTTGACCGCCCGAATCCGATTAACGGCACGGAAATCGAAGGCCCCGTTGCCGACAGCGATAAGCTTTCCTTCACCGCTTATCACACGATCCCCGTGCGGCACGGCATGACCATCGGCGAACTCGCGCGCCTCTTTAACGACGAGCGTAAAATCGGGTGCGATCTGCGCATCGTTAAAATGGAGAACTGGCGACGCGCGTTGTGGTACGACGCGACGAATCTGTTGTGGGTCAATCCTTCGCCTAACATGCGAAGCCTCACGCAAGCGACACTTTATCCGGGCATAGGCTTGCTTGAAACCACCAATCTCTCGGTCGGGCGCGGCACAGATACGCCTTTTGAAATCATCGGCGCGCCGTGGCTCGATGGCGTTCGGGTGGCAAGCTATATGAATAATCGCCGCCTTGCGGGAGTGCGCTTCGTGCCTGTGCGCTTCACGCCGAAGAGTTCCGTTTTCGCCAACCAAGAATGCGGCGGCGTCAACTTCTTCATCACAGACCGCGCGCAGTTTCATTCCGTCAACACCGGAATCGAATTAGCGCTCGCGCTCGAAGAATTGTATCCGGGCGAATGGAAAATAGATGCTTACGCGCGCCTGCTCGCAAACACAGACACGCTCGAACGCATCAAGCGGCATGAATCAATCGAAGCGATTACGAAATCTTGGGCGAGCGGCCTCGCTGACTTTCGCCGCGCACGCGCGCGCGCGTTGCTTTACAAATAACATTATGGCAACGGCCTGAACGCGCCCGACGGTTTATCCATAAATCTAAATGCCGCTTCATAATTCTGTATGAGCATGATCGCCAAATCAACGCACAGCGCCGCAAAATCAAGGTCTCCGTAAAGCTCTAAGCGACGGAACGCGTTTTGCTCGATTGAGTTATTTTGCTCGATTGAGTTATGCGCCACCGCGTTCACATTGAGCGAAAACTTCAGGTTAACATATCAACCTCGTTATCATTTTTCCACCGAAGAGGAAACACGCTATGAAAAACTATTTTAGGAATGGGCTTCACACTATATTTTTCGCATTCGCGCTTTGTTTGAGTTTGAGCGCCGTTGCACTGTCGCAGCAGGAAACGTCAGCGACCATCACGGGCAACGTGACGGATGCCGCCGGAGCCGTAGTCCCCAACGCGACCGTCACCGTTACCAACAAAAGCACCGGCATCGAGCGGCGCGTGCAAACCAATGGCGATGGCAACTACGTCGTGACGCCGCTTACGCCCGGCACCTACACAGTCGCTATCGAGCAAACCAACTTTAAGCGTAACGTTCAAGAGAATGTTGTTCTTAACATTAATGATCGCCGTCCGATTAACGTCGCTCTTGAAATAGGCGTCGCCACCGAAACCGTCACCGTGACGGGCGATGCTTCGGTTGTGCAGGACAGCCCGACGACGCAAACTCTTATCTCCGGCACGCAGGTCATCGAACTGCCGCTTAACAATCGCAACTTTCTGAAACTCACGGAGCTTGTGCCCGGCGTCAGTTCCGATCTCGATGACGAATCATCCTTTGGTTTGACGAGCCGCACCAGCATCTCGATCAACGGTATGCGCCGCAACGCCGTCAATTATTTCGTGGACGGCGTGTCGAACTCGGACGTTGGCTCCAACATTACTTTGCTGTCAACGCCGACGGTTGATTCGATTCAGGAATTTAAGGTTCTAACTTCAAACTACACGGCGGAGATCGGGCGTTCCGGCGGCGGCGCGGTGACGATTGTAACGCGCGGCGGCGGCAACGATTATCACGGCTCGCTCTACGAATTTCTGCGCAACGATTACACGAGCGCCAATTCTTTCTTTAACAATCGCATTCCGCGCCGTGCCGACGGTTCGCTCGTCGCCGTCGTGCCGAAACTTCGCTACAACAATTTCGGCGGCACATTCAGCGGCCCGTTGCCGACACCGCGTTTCGGCGAGGGCGGGCGCGCTTATGAGAGCGGGCGCAACAAAACCTTTTTCTTTTATTCGGAAGAATTGCGGCGCATCATTCGCGGCACAACAGACGCGAGCGCCACCGTTCCGAACGCGGCACAACGCTCTGGAGATTTTTCTTCTTCGCTCGGATCATCGCTTTTCAGACAATCGAACGGCACAAGCGGCACAACCGCAACCGCGACACCGCTTTTCGTTACGGACACGAACGGTAATGTTATTCAGGCGCGCGCCGGACAAATTTTCAATGCGAACGGATTAGCTTTTGCCGGTAATGTTATTCCGCAAAGCAATTTCAGCCCGCAGGCGCTCTCGCTGCTTCCGGCTTTCCCTCTTCCTACCAACGGGCTTAACGGTTTCACCTTCACGCCCATCAATATCAACAACACGCGGCAGGAATCCCTGCGCATCGACCATAACTTCAGCGACAACTACCGCATCTTCGGTCGTTACACGCACGATCTCAGTCAAACGCAGGAGTCCGGCGGTCTCTTTACGGGCAGAGGGTTGCCGAACATTGCGACCACCAATACCAATGTGCCCGGACAGGTCTTCGCCGTTTCTTTTACGAGCGTGCTGTCGCCGAAATTCGTCAATGAAGCCACTTACAATTTCTCCGGCAATTTGATTAATTCGCAACTCGTCGGGCGCGGGCGTCGCTCCGATTATCCCGGCAGCGAGACGATTGCGCAGGTCTTTCCCGAAAACAATAACAACGCGATTCCGACCGTCAGCATCACGGGCTTTACCACCATCGGCTCGCTTCAGGGCTTCAATATTCGTTACAGAAACAATGTCGTGCGCGACACCGCGACGCTCAACGCAGGTAATCACACGATCAAATTCGGCGGCGAAGTTTCCTTTGAGAGCAAAGACGAGAATGCCAATAACGTAACGCAGGGCAGCTTCGCCTTTAACGGCACAAACACGCGCGGCGTTTCCTCGACGGGCGTCGCGTTATCGCAAACAGGCGTCGCGTTGGCGGATTATCTGACTGGCCGCCCGTCCTCATACTCGGAAGATGAACGAGACGTAACAGTTAATTTGCGTTTCGGTAGACGTGAATTCTTCGGGCAGGACACATTCAAACTGCGCCCGAACCTGACGCTCGATTACGGCGTGCGCTACCAGTATTTCACGCCGGTGCGCGATAAAAACAATGTGCTCACGTCGTTTGATCCGACGCTCTTTAGCGCCGCTGCTGCTCCGACATGCACGACCGCCGCTTGCACTTCGCTTGTGCGCGGCACGGGCAACGTGTTGAATGGTATCGCCGTTGCCGGAGTTAATTCACGCTTCGGGCGCGCAATCACTCCGAGCGATAAAAACAATTTCAGCCCGCGCGTCGGCATCGCATACTCTCCGTTCAAGGACAGCAAGACGGTCATCCGCGCCGGTTACGGTTTTTATTACGATCAGGTGCTCGTCGGTATTTTTGAAGTCAACTCCTTCGTCAATCCGCCCTTTAACAACAGCGTCACTTACACAGGCTCGACGCTGTCCTTTACTAATCCGACTGCGGGCGCGCTCGGCGCATTGCCCGTGCGCAACTTGAACGCCACCGCGCCCGACTTCAAAACGCCGGAGACGCAGCAGTATTCACTCGGCATTCAACGCGAAATCTTCAGGAACGCAGTTATTGATGTCAGCTACGTCGGCACGAAAGGCGACCACCTGATTCGCCGCTATAACCTTAACTTCGCGCAACCGACGGCTGTCGTGCGCGTCAGCCCTGCGACAGGCACAGCGGTAACCAATCCTGTTCGTCCCTTTATCGGGTACGGCACGATCACTTACTACAACACCGTCGGGGTATCGCGCTACAACGGACTGCTTTCCTCGTTCATTTATCGCTTCGGCAACGGCCTTTCGCTGACTGCCGCCTATACCTTCAGCAAGAATCTAACCGATTCAACCAATGACCGTGATTTGATTGACGAGCCGCAGAATCCCTTGAACCTGCGCGCCGATTACGCCGAAGCGCGCACGTCGCGCCCGCACGTTTTCAGTTCGAGCTACGTTTACATTCTGCCGTTCTTCAGTAAGAGCCAGAGCGCATTGAAGCGTAATCTGCTCGGCGACTTTGAAATTTCAGGCATCACGACAATCGCTTCGGGGCCGCCGATTCCGCGCATCATCACGGATACCAACGGCGGACGCAACGGCAACTTCGCAGATGTCGTCGGCAATCCACGCGGTGGTTTGGCAGGCACTATCGACCCCGTTACGGGCTTGCCGTTCTTCTTTGATCCGACAGCCTTTGCGCCGCCCGCCAGCGGCACGTTCGGCAATTCGTCGCGTGCTTTCGCGCGCGCGCCGGGACAAAATCAAACGAACCTTTCACTATCGAAGAACTTTTTCTTCAACCGCGATAAGAATCGGCGTTTGCAATTGCGTGCGGAAGGCTTCAACGTTTTTAATCACACGCAGTTCCTGATTTCAACTTCATCCAGTCAGGTTCTGCCGCTTGTTCCCGTTTCCTCGAACTTGAACACGTCGCTTGTCGGTCGCCCGACTGCTACGCGATTGCCGCGTGAATTTCAGTTCGGCGCGGCGTTGTTGCATAAATCTATATATTGCGGTTTCGGGTCTGAAATTTGACGGGTCTTCCACAATATATGGGCACAAAACCCTATTTATGCAACAAAGCCGTTCGGCGCAAAGCTTTACTTCTAAAGTTAGGCTGTTTGTTTCGCTTTCGATGCCCGCAACGGTTAAAGTCTGTTGCGGGCATTGACATGTTTCAATAGCCCTCTTAAATTCGCTGCTGTCTATGAAAACAAGTGATCTTGAAAGTCGGGCGATGCTGCTGAAAAACGTTCGACTTATTGCGCCGTATATGGTTCGTGAACATGCGAGTCTGCTCCTTAAAGGCGGGCGCATTTCCCGCATCCTAGAGCATCACGAAGATTTAATGGATAGGGTTGACACGTCTTTGAATCTCGAAGGGCTAACTCTTTATCCGGGCTTTATAGATATGCACATACACGGCGCGGTGGGCGTGGATGCGATGGAGGCGAGCGCCGATGATTTGCACCGCGTCGCAAGGTTTCTCGCCGCGCACGGCGTGACTGCTTGGCTGCCGACGTTTGTGCCTGCGCCGGATGCGGATTACCGTCAAGCGACGAGCGCCGTCGAAGAATTGATTGCGACGCAGCATGAGCGATTGCCTGCCGCGCGCGCTCTCGGGCTTCACTACGAAGGGCCGTTCGTTAATGCCGCGCAGTGCGGAGCGTTGCGGACGGCGTACTTTCGCCGGTTTGCCGATGGGTCGGAGTTGGACGCGCTTCCCGTACTGCATGAAAAAAGCGCGGTGCATTTGATTACCGTTGCGCCGGAAATAGAGGGCGGCATAGAGCTTGTGCGCGAATTGCGGCGACGCAATTGGATCGTCTCCATCGGGCATACGCGCGCGTCAAGCGAAGTCTTGGACGAAGCGTGCGAAGCAGGAGCGCGCCACATGACTCACTTCCCGAATGCGATGCTCGCGCTGCATCATCGCGCGGCGGGGCCAATTGGCTGGGGACTGCTGCGCGACGACGTGACGTGCGACGTGATTGCCGACGGAGTGCATTGCGATTCTTCGATGCTGCGGCTCATACTCAAGTGCAAGGGGGCGGAGCGAATCGCGCTCATCAGCGATGCAGTCGCGCCCGCCGGACTCGGCGACGGTGTATATGATGTATGGGGCGAGAAGATTAAGGTCACGGACAGGCGCACGAGCAATTCGCGCGGCAGCATTGCCGGTTCTGTGATAGCGATGGATGACGCCGCGCGCATGATGCTTTCGCTCGGCGTTTCAATCGAAGAAACGGCGCGGATGGCTTCACTCAATCCGGCGCGATTGCTCGGCGTAGATAAGTCGTGCGGTTCGATTGAAAAAGGCAAGCGTGCCGATCTCGTTGCGTTGGACGAAGAAGGGCGCGTGCGGCTCACAATCGTCGGCGGCCTTATAGCCTTCGATGCAACGCACAATTAAGGATAGCAAAGCTTCTTGAAAGGATGTGATGTAATGACACGCAAAGTTCTGTTCACCTGTTTCGTTTGTTCGATGTTTTTCGCCGTCTGCGTCGAAGCGCAGGATAAGCAATCGCAAAGCGTTTCGCCACGCGCGCAGGCAAGCGCCGCTTCCTCTCATGCGCGCACGCTGCAATCACTCGTTGACGAAGCGGCGCGGACGGCGCTCGCGCAGTTCGGCGCGAAGAATCTTCTGGAAAAAAATCTGGCGATCACACTCGTCGATTTGCGCGATATGCAGCATCCGGCGCAGGCCAGCTTTCGCGGGCAAGAGCCGATCTATCCGGCAAGCGTCGTCAAACTTTTTTATCTCGTCGCGGCGCAGCGCCAACTCGAAGACGGAAAATTAAAAGACACAGATGAATTGCGGCGTGCGCTGCGCGATATGATCGTCGTTTCTTCCAACGACGCAACGCATTATGTTCTGGACGCGCTGACGAACACGACGAGCGGCACGGAACTCCCCGCCGCAGAAATGCAGGAATGGGCTGTGAAGCGCAACAGCGTCAATCGCTACTTCGCGTCGCTCGGCTACGAAAAAATCAACGCCAATCAAAAGCCCTGGTGCGAAGGCCCCTACGGGCGCGACCGCATTTTCGTCGGCGCAAACTACGAGAATCGCAACAAGCTGACGACGGATGCGACGGCGCGCTTGCTCACGGAAATTGTGCGCGGTCTGGCCGTGACGCCCGCGCGCAGCCGACAGATGTTGGAACTACTGAAGCGCGACTACGCAGGCACAAGCACAGACGCGGACGATCAAGCGCACGGCTTTTCTTCGCTTGCGCTCAAGCCCGGCGCGCGCCTCTGGTCAAAAGCAGGGTGGACGAGCACGACGCGCCACGACGCCGCTTACATTGAACTACCGAACGGCGCGCGCTTCGTTCTCGTCACCTTCACAACCGACCATGCCAACGAACGCGACATAATCCCGTTTGTTGCACGCACGATTATTGCCGGTCTGGAATCGAAGGCTGCCGAAGATCAAGCACATTGATTCCAGCTCAAGCAATCGAGAATGCGAGCTTATTAGTTCGGCTAAAGCCGCTCGTTTTGAACAACTCTTATCCACTAGCTAAAGCTGGCAATTATATAGTTGACACACCACGCTTTCTATGAGATACTCTGCTCATGGAAAACGAAAGTAACTTCCCAAAGACACTTCAAGAGGCGATTCTTTACTTCGCCGATAAAGATACATGCACAACTTTCATGGCGCAGATTCGCTGGCCTGAAGGTGTAGCTTGCCCTTACTGTGAAGGTAAGACAGTATCTTACCTTTCAACACGCCGTATCTGGAAGTGCATGAGCAAGACTTGTCATAAGCAATTCAGCGTCAAGGTTGGTACGGTGATGGAAGATTCGCCTATTGGT
The DNA here is from genome assembly GCA_051000345.1 of Pyrinomonadaceae bacterium. Lineage (GTDB taxonomy): Bacteria > Acidobacteriota > Blastocatellia > Pyrinomonadales > Pyrinomonadaceae > JBHENC01. The sequence goes on from JBPCOJ010000024.1 coordinate 39,218, forward strand.
CTTGATAAATGGCTGTCTGCCGTGTGGCTGATTACTAATGCAAAGAATGGTATCAGCTCATGTGAGATTAGCCGCGCACTTGGCATTACACAAAAGAGCGCGTGGTTTCTTAATCACAGAATTAGGCTTGCTATGCAGACCGGAACTTTTGAGAAGCTATCAGGTCAAGTGGAAGTTGATGAAACTTACATCGGCGGTCTTGCGCGCAACATGCACAGAGACAAGCGACACGCGAAGATTAACGGCACAGGCAGCAACGGCAAAGTTGCAGTCATGGGCTTGCTAGAGCGCAATGGTAAAGTGCGCGCCAAAGTGATTGCAGACGCGACACAGACCACGCTACACGGCGAAGTAAGACGGCACGTAGAGCAAGGCGCGGAACTGTTTACAGATGGTTGGAAAGCGTATGGCGGGTTAAGTCCCGACTATATCCATCAGGTGATTGACCACGCTGAAAAGTACGTTGACGGTCAAATTCACACGAACGGAATCGAAAACTTTTGGAGCCTTTTGAAACGCGGTATCAAGGGAACGTATGTTTCAGTCGAACCGTTTCACTTGTTCCGTTATTTAGATGAACAGGCTTTTAGATTCAACACACGTAAGGGTAAAGACGCTGACAGATTTGTTCAGGCAGTTAAGAACGTGGCGGGCAAACGATTGACTTACGAAGAATTGACGGGCGGAACTACGGAACACTGAAAACGCCAGCAGCGAGGCAAGCGAAAGGGCTAGTCACTTGGCTAGCCCTTTTCTTTTACCCGCCTTCTCCCGCTCGCGCTCATACTTCGCTCTTTCCTTGTCCACTTCGCTTTTCGGCACGGCGATTAAATTGCGTAGCGTTTGCTCAAAGCGTGTAAACTCCTCACTTCGCTTGCTCTTTGTTTCTTTGTTCATTCTAATGCGCCCCGTGTGCTTGTTGGCCTAGCCATAAATCTTACGGCAGTACCATATTCATGCTCGTCATAGCCTTCAAGGACATCAAAGCTGTCGTGTTGAATATCATAATCCTTACCTAACTTACTAATCCATTTCTTGATAGTGACATCCTGCTTAGCAACATGCGTTGGCGTACCATCGGGGTCGCAATATAACACTACTTTTTCTACGCCATTTTCAAAGTCGCCGTTGTCACAGAGGCTATAACCATGAACCATGAATACACGCGCCCAAGTGTTTATCGTATCGTCTCCTGTAATACCGGGAGGCCAGTAGTAACCACCAGTTGGGTATGGCATCCAGTTCCAGTTGCGAGTTGGATTTCCAACGGCAAAGGCAATTGCGTTGTACTTCTTATCTTTGGAGCTTGCTATGCTATATCCGCCGCTTCGTAGTTTAGGGAATTTTGTTTCAAGTTCTGGATCACGCATCTATGTGAGATAGCCTTCTTTTTTACCCCAGTTTAGCCAACTTTCTAATGCCCCTTCAAATGTGTCTTCTGACTTTGCAGGGTCTTGTTTTGTAATTTCCCGCAATGCCCAAAACCAGTGATCTGGACTTTGTTTTAGTTCACGAAGAATAAGTGGAAGCACTTCGTTTGGAACAACTTTACCCATGCCTATTATTTGCTGGTACGCGGGATAGTTTACCATCTTGTTAAAATTCGACATGTGTTCTGTGGCGTCGCGCCACTGTTCAGCAAGAAAGCGGAATGAGGATTCTAAGCTGAAATCAAGCCCTAATTGAGTTGGTATCTTTGCGTGAACAGTAGCTTGAAAAACCGGTCTTAACTTGGCAGTTTTCCATTTGTTTTTTTTCTTGTTTAGTACGCAAGCAAGTTTGGGTGAATGGTAGTCTACCTCCCATTGCTTCGACTGGTTTAAGGACAAGACGTCTCTGCTTAAATAAAGATCGGCGCGGAAACCTTCGCTATCATGGGTGCTTTTAGTTGTATTATAGCGCATCACTGTTACCTTTTAACTGGTTTCGTTGGTCGAGAGCGTCCGTTAGTTGACGGGAGTTTTCTAGTGCCGCCTTAACTTCGATAAGAGTGCTCATTAGCCCATCTATCAATCTCTCGTCTACCGCAACGGTTATATTTTGATGCTCATCAAGTTTACCGGCTTTAGGGTTAGTATTGTGAAATGTCAGCAGGAGTAAAGCATAGGGTACTCCAACGGGTCGTGCGACATTCTTCTCATGAGTCTTTAAGACTACTTCCCAATCTATGCTCTCAAAATAAGGAACTTTGATTGAGTGCTTAAAGAAAAACTCGGCACGGTATTCTGGGGTAATAATCAACTCGCGAGCTATTGCAGCTTTTGGCTCAAGATAATCCTCGCCACCTATCGCCTCAACCCCTCCGGCAACGAACGCTTTATTGCCTGTTAGCGCATAGGACACAACTACGCTTAACTCGCGGGGCAGTTCGGGATACCGTGTCCGTATGTCTTCAAATCCTTCGCTAAAGAGCGCGCCTTCTAACTGTATATCTTTCGCCTTGATACGGGGATAACGATCAGCAGTCCATGTTAGACCGAGTTCGTCTACCCTTTTCAACACCTTTTGAAATTCTTCGGGTGTTAGTGGCTTAACGTCTTCCTCGTATTCTTCCTCGTCCTCTTCTTCAACCACCGTTGCTTTAATTGTGGCGGATTGCCCCGACGGGTCTTTGAGTGTTATTTCACCCTTCGAGCGATTAAGGATAAACTCGTACCCCTCGCCTTGAATTGCTGGCGTGACGGCCTTCTCTTCAGTATTCGCTTCTTTCGGTCTTTGAGGATTCTCTTCGCTCACTTGTTACCTCACACGCTATTGCTGATTTGTTCCGAATGTTAGATGCTACGTCGAGGTACTAAACAGCCTGTAGAAAGATAGCATATCTACCTACAGGACTGTAGGTCAATATGACCAAAAACCAATTACTGTTGTTTGGTGTGTCAACTATATAATTGCCCTAAAGCTAATGGCAATTAATCTCTTCCAACAGAGATTAGGCGCTTCGCGTACATAGGGAAACGTCCCGCTTCGCTTGTTGCTTCCTATCAGTTTGTTCTTGTCTCATTCGTTAAAGTTTCCGCCGCGTCTGCTCTTTGCGCGCTTGTCAGGCTCACAAGATAGCCTGTGATGAAACACAGCGTCGTGCCGATTAAGACAAACCAAGTCCAAGCGATAAGCGTGTAATACCAGATGAGCAGCATGGAAACGAGCGAAAAAGCCATGCCGCACATAACGCCGCGCCCGTTGGCGCGCTTCGTCAATACGCCGAGCAGAAAAGCGCCGAGCATCGGGCCGTAAACGAGCGAGGCGATGGTTAATCCGGCTGTGAAAACGGATTTTATATTGCTCGCGGCGATGGCGATGCAGATCAAGACGATGCCCCACCACGCCGTCAGCCAGCGCGATAATTTCAAGAGTTGTTCGTCTGTCGCGCGCGCGCCGATAAATGGTTTGTAGAAATCCAGCACGGTCGTGGAAGCAAGCGAATTGAGCGAGCCGCTTAGGTTCGACATCGCGGCGGCGAAGATCGCGGCGATGACAAGTCCGGCGATGCCGTGCGGCAAACGCTGCACGATGAACGTCGGAAAAATCTGGTCGTTGCTCGCAAGCTTCGTCGTCAGCGGATAAGCTTTGTAGTAAGCGAAGAGCATTACGCCGATGAGTAGAAAAAGCGCGAATTGAAAAAGCACGACGACGCCGCTGAAGATGAGCGCCTTCTGGCTGTCGCGTTTGTTGCGGCACGTCAATAGTCGCTGCACCAGAAGTTGATCCGTGCCGTGCGAGGCCATCGTCAGAAATGTGCCGCCGAGCAGACCTGCCCAGAAGGTAAAAGGCACGCTCGCATCACGCGCGAACGAGAGAACTTGAAACTTGCCTGCGGCGCGTCCTTCGGCGGCGATTGCGCTCCAACCGCCCGGCACTAGATGCAATAGTTCGTAAGCCGCCAGCAGCGAGCCGCCGATGTATATGATGAGTTGAATTAAGTCCGTCCAGATCACGGCGCTGATGCCGCCCTCGAACGTGTAGATGATGGTGAGCAGCCCGACGATGATAATTGACCAGAGCCATAGATACGGCAATGATGGGAGGCTCGCGCTCAACACCACGCTCAAGACGAGCGACGCGGCAAAGACACGCACGCCTTCGGCGAGCGCGCGCATGATGAGAAACAGAGAGGCCGCGAAGTTTTTCGTTTGCGCGCCGAATCTTCGCTTCAACAGTTCGTAGGCCGTCAGCAGTTCGCCCTGAAAATAAGCCGGAATGAAAAGCAGGCTGATGATGATGCGCGCGACCATGTAGCCGAGCACGACTTGCAGATAAGTAAAGGTGCCGCCTTGTTCGGGACGCGCATAAGTAGCGTAAGCGATAGCAGGCACGCCGATCAGCGTTAGTGTGCTCGTTTCCGTGGCGACGATGGAGAGACTGATGACGACCCACGACGTGTTTTTTGCGCCGATGAAGTAGTCCTTGACTGTTTTCTGCGAACTCCTGAACAGCGTTCCGAAAATGGTAATGCCGATCAGGTAAAAAACCAGCACAGCGTAATCAATCGCTGAGAATCCCATATACTGAGCCTTAACTTGCGTGTAGTTTCGACAACTATGATTGCCGGAAGATGAAACCCGCCGCCGAAGCGAGCAGGTTATTACCCGATGTGCCGCACAGCTGTTTCGCTTTTGAGGCGATGTCCGTATGCGAAAGATACTACGAAGTCGAGCACCGGCGAAACTATTTTTGTCTGTATCGGCGCTTCACGGCAATCGAGCGCGGCAGGGTAAGAAGGTTTGGTCGGCGCGCTGTGTAATCTCGCCGCGCCTGTGTCTGGCCGCAGCATCTTCCTGCCACACCCCGGCAACGATCTCATAGGCGCGAAGCCTTGCCGTGTGGTCGTAAATCATCGAGTTGAGCATCAACTCATCGGCGTCTGTTTCTGCCAGAAGCTTCTCCAAACCGCTTTTAATTGTCGCCGCGCTGCCGATGACCGAGCCGCCTAAGCGAGACTCGACAGCCGCCCTTTCCTGCGCCGTCCAGAGCTTGTTCATGTTATCAACGGGCGGCTGCATTTCGCCCGGCACTCCGCGCGCCAGCCGTAGAAAAGCTTGGAACTGCGTCGTCGCCAGAAACTGCGCTTCCGCATCCGTCGCGGCGGCGGCGACATTCATCGCTAACATCGCATACGGTTTTTCTAATTCCTCCGATGCCTTGAAACTCTTTCGATAAAGTTCGAGCGCGGGCAGGATGTACTCGGGCGCAAAATGCCCTGCGAAGGCGAACGGCAACCCCAACTGTCCGGCAAGCTGCGCGGAAAAACCGCTCGAACCGAGAAGCCAGATCGGAATGCCCGTCCCCGCGCCCGGCACGGCCCGGACTCTTTGATTAGTTCCGCGCTAAAACCGGCGGACGAATGAAAGTCTGCGGCGAGTTGCGCGTGCATCGCGGCATCGACAATCCACATCGCAAAGCCGAGCAGCGCGCCGAAGATAATTTCCTTGTAACGTCGGAATAAAGCCATCGAAAACTCGTTTGATACTTAACTGTACGTTTTGTCGCTGATACGATGCTGCGGCGGAAGCAGCCATGAACGCCGAATCCATCTGCCGCCTGGCGATAAGCCTTCAATACGATAGAGCAAAGATCGATGAGAGGCACGCTGTCGGGCGGTCAGGTGCAAGGACTTGTTAGCCTCCGCCGACGCGAATAAAATCGCCCGCCTTGATTTTCTTCAATGCTTCCCGCGCGTCAGACATTAACGGCAATAATGTTTTCAAACGATTATTTCTTGCCGCTAAGAGGATGATTCCGATGTCAACGCCTTCGAGATTCTGCTGATACTTCAAGTTCCGGTCAACGGTAAGGAATACATCGAACTCTGTAGCGGCTAACGCCAAGAGCCTTGCGTTCTTTATGCCCGACCATCCATGCTCTGTGACCGTAAGCACTTCATAATCCGCTGACTCCCGCCTTAACCTGCGAGGCACGCATTCGTCAAGCAGCACTTTCATATTCTTGCGCCAAAAATGTTTCCTTCATTTTCTCAAGAACTTTGACGGCGTGCTCCTTGCTTACGGCAGGGAAATCATCGAGAAATTCATCCAGGCTGTCACCTTCCTCAAGATAATCGAACAAGGTTTGCACAGGCACGCGAGTACCCGCAAAAACAGGCGTGCCGCCAAGAATATCGTCCGAGCGATAAACCAAAGATAATTCATTCATAAGCCATTACCTCCCGCTGCGGTCATATCAAATTCCTGTGGTTTCGGAAGAGGTAGAAGGCTAACGCCCGCCATCAGTCGCCGCGCACGAATGCGGCTAGAAGGGCGTCTCGTGGATGAAAGCAACGCTATTCGCGGTCGGCTACATGGCGTTGTTATGCGGCGCGTATGTGTTCAGAGACAAGTCGCGCAAACCTTTCGGCAATAGGTAATGAAGAACTATCCACTTGCATAATCATGTTGTCTTTTCTGAGCTTAATAAGGCTTTCACCCTCTTCATTACTTTTGCTCCAAACATGATTTTCATCACCAACATTCGGCAACTCTGCATCCGGCATAATTGGCTGCGGCAACTGGAAATTACCGGCGTTCTGCGCCATCTCTAACATATGTGTCTGTGTAAGAGGTATGTGCCAATTAAACATCTGAAAGTGCGCCACCGCTGCCTCAGCAGATGCCATGACAACCACTTGGATTTTGACTCTATCTTCTCCAGATTGCCACTCACAATAAATTTTACTTCTATCGGAATACATTGCATTCCGTAGCTCCCACTCCGGCGCATTCTCTCGAAACAACTGCTCGATTTCAGCAAGCAAAGGGTTTTCATCAAATTCAAGTGACACTTCCTCGTCCATTGTTCTTCTCCACTTCACGAAACTGTGAGACGCATAAAGGGTATTATACGCCAAGCGAGCGGTAATGGGCGGCAACGCGCGGCACAATAAATCTCCGTGCCGCTACTGGTAAGCCGCGACGTTCATCGTGCTTGCCCGTTTCCTTCGACAATCAATTTGCCGCGTATCATGTTCATCCCGCAGGTAAACGTAAACTCGCCCGCCTTGTCCGGCGTGAATTCTATCGCCGTCGTCTTGAATGCGGGAAGGTCGCGCGCGATTCCGAAGTCTCCGAAAATCACTTGCTCGCTGCACGATGCGGTTTCATCACGGTAGAAGTCGAGCCGCACGGGATTTCCCTGCTTGACAACGATTACATCGGGCGAGTAGCCGCCTTTGACGGTCACTTTAATTTCCTGCACGCCGCTCGCGCCGACTGAAGCCGTAGTCGCTTCACGCTCTCCGAAGAAATACCAAAGCACAAATGCGATGGCGAGCGCGCCGCACACCACCACAATAATTTCCGTCGTATCCATATTTCAGCCTCTAACTTCTTTTCGCGTCGAATGTTGTTTATGAAAATTAACTCCCTGCTATCGTTCAGGCCGCTTTTGGAAATCGCTTTTGACCTTAAGAAATTACAGGCAGCGTTTTGCCTTGAGCGTGATGATGCTCCGATCTTTCGCCCCGACCAAGCAGATAAGCGAAAATTGTAACGACCAAACAAACCACTCCGGCGATGGTGAATGTGATAGGCGTTCCGAAATTGGCAGCCGCATGTCCGATTGCCGGGTACGTGACGAGCCAGCAGGCGTGCGTCAGCGCGAAATGCGCGGCGTAGGCTTTTCCGCGTTCTGCTTCGTCAGAGTGTTCCGCTAAAAGTGTGGAAGAAGGAATGGCAATCAAGGCTTGCCCTGCGCCGTTCAAAAACCACAAGCCAGCAAAAACGAAAAGCGGCGGAACGAGAAATCCCGGCAAGAGAATCACGCCGAGCAACGCGCCGCCGAAAACAAGCGAGCGTTCAGTCCAGACGTGCCGCCGCCCGTGTAAGGCGGCTTTGGAATTAGCGTCTTCCTCGTAGCGTCCGGTAGCGCGTCCCAAAAGAATCGCCGCGATTGTCGAACCCAAGCCGAGTCCCGCCATCACCAGCGCGTAAGCCGTATCGCCGCGCCCGAGTGCATCGCGCACGAAAGCGACTGTGGCGACAATCGCCGCCGCGCCTGCCGTCGCTTCTGCAAAACTTAAAATCAACGCTTGCCTGAGCGACGGCTCACGAAGGAGAATGCGCGTTCCCGTCTGAATTTCGGAAACGAAAACCTTAAACGAAAGCGGAAGATTTTGCCGTGCGACAAAAGGCACGACGGCGAACAAAACCAATCCTGCGGAAACCAGGTAAGTAAAAGCGTCGAACCAGAAAACCCAACGCACGCCGAGCAAAGCGACAAGCAATCCGGCAAGCGCGGGCGCGGCGACGGCTTCCGTGTCAACCGCAACGCGCGAGTATGAAAGTGCTTTGACGTATTGTTCTTCGCCGACGATTTCGGGAATGCTCGCTTCAAAGGTCGGAGTGAAAAACGCGGTGACGGCGTTAATCAGAAAAATCAACGAGTAGATTTGCCAGACTTCGGTGATAAACGGGAACAGCGCAAGCAAGCCGAAACGCACAACGTCGGCGGCGATCAGAATTTTCTTGCGCGAAAAACGGTCGGCAAGAACTCCGGCGGGCTGCGAAAAAATCAGGAACGCCAGAATTCGCAAAAAAAGCGCGTTGCCGATAACGGCAGTCGCCGATTTGCCGCCGGTTAATTGATAAGCAAACAATGCTAACCCGACAGTCGTCACGCCGCTGCCCAGCAAGGAAACAATCTGCGCGGCAAACAGCAGAAGAAAATTTCGATTGCGCCACAAGTTTTCCTTCATGATTTTTTAAGGTTGACAGGCAATTTACCGGCTGGTTCAGATTGCGTTTTGGAGAAACACAGAATGCTCTTAATGACACTTTTTATCGTTGCAGCAAGCTTCGCCGCGCAATGCTTCGACGCCTTCTTTGGCAATAATCGGAATCATCACCAACGCGGCGACAGGGTCTGCCCACCACCAGCCGAACAGCGCATTAAGACCAAGCCCCGCCAGCAAGATAGCCGAAAGATACGCGCAAATATCTGTTTGGCGTGAATCGGCGAGCATTGCGCGGCTGTTCAAATTCGCCGCAACTTTTCGTTTCGCCCGCGCCAGCAGCGGCATTACGATTATGGACAATGCGGCAATCGCAATCCCGATAAAGCTTTCGGCGGGCGGCTCACGAAGAATCAAAGATTTCCCCGCGTCAAAAGCGACGTAAGCGGCAAGTGCGAGAAAACTGACGCCGACGAGTTTCAACGCGAGACGTTCCCGATGCTCACCGGAAACAAGCCGCCACAGCAAAACGGCTCCCGATGAAACTTCGATAATCGAATCGAAACCGAAACCGATCAGCGCGACGCTGCCTGCAATTATCCCCGCGCCGATTGCCGCAATCGCTTCGAGAGAATTCCAGCCGATTGTGAGATATTCAAGCCTGCGCCCGCTTCGCACGCTCGCGGCGCGGCTAGATTCTCGGGTTAATATTTCGACATTCATAGTTTCATTAAACGAGGCGACAGCGGCAAGGATACTGCGGGTCGCCGAACTCGACTTGCAAAGTCGTATGCTCGATGCCGAACTTGTCGTGTAATTCATGTGCGATTTTGGCGAGCAGCCCGTCGTCGCAAGTCGCTTTTTCCAAAACGATGTGCGCGGTCAATGCAGTTTCCGTCGTGGACATTCCCCAAACGTGCAGATCATGAACGTCGGCGCACGTCGGCAGATTCGCCAGATATTCCTTGACCGCGTTCATATCTATGCCTTGCGGCACGGCATCGAGAGCGAGATTGACGGAATCACGAAGCAAGCCCCAAGTGCCGTAAACAATCAGCGCGACAATCAGCAAACTCACAATCGGATCAAGCCAAGTCCAGCCCGTGTAAAGCATCGCAAGGCCCGTTAGAACTACGCCGAAGGTAATGACCGCATCGGAAGCCAGATGAACGAACGCGCCGCGAACATTCAAGTCGCCCTTGCGCCCGGACATAAACAACAAAGCCGTTCCGCCGTTTATTAAAATGCCGATTGCGGCAACCCAGATAACGATTGTTTCTTCAACTGAACCGGGATTTCTAAGCCGCCCGATAGCTTCCCAAGCAATCGCGCCGACGCTGATTAAAAGAACGGCGGCATTGATAAGCGCGGCTAAAATCGAAGACCGCCGAAACCCATAAGTGCGTTCGGGCGTCGGACTCCGGCGAGCGAGAATCATCGCGCCCCAAGCCAACGCCAAACCGAGCACGTCGCTTAGATTGTGCCCGGCATCGGCGACAAGAGCCAACGAATGAGACAGCCTTCCGTAAATGACTTCGAGCACGACGAAACCCAAATTGAGAATGATGCCGATAGCAAAGGCGCGTCCGTAGTTTGCTGGCGCGTGATTATGTTCGTGACCCATAAATTCATTGTATCCCGTCACAGCGAAAGTAAAACAACCAGGTCTCGACCTTCGTTTTTAATCACCGATTTGCGGCGACTGAAACGAGCGCAGCCGTAAGCTGTTCGTCACCACCGACACGCTCGATAAACTCATCGCCGCGCTCGCAATCACAGGCGACAGTAGCCAGCCCGTGAACGGGTACAACAAACCGGCGGCGACGGGAATGCCGATGATGTTGTAGATGAACGCCCAGAACAAATTTTGTTTGACGATGCGGATCGTTTGTTTGGAAAGCGCAATCGCCGTCACGACGCCGCGCAAATCGCCGCGTATCAGCGTAATGTCCGAAGCCTCAATCGCTACGTCCGTGCCCGTGCCGATAGCGATGCCGACATCCGCTTGCGCGAGCGCGGGCGCATCGTTTATTCCGTCGCCGACCATGCCGACTATTCTTTTTTCGTTTTGGAGCCGCTTGATTTCGGCGGCCTTCCCTTCCGGTAAAACTTCCGCGAGCACGCGAGTGATGCCGACTTGTTTGGCGACGGCATCCGCCGTGCGTTGGTTGTCGCCCGTCATCATCACGACTTCAATTCCTAGCCGTTGCATCGCGCGGATAGCGTCCTTCGATTCGTGTTTGATTTCATCGGCGACGGCGATGATTCCGGCAAGCTTTCCATCAACGCTGACATACATCGGCGTCTTGCCTTCTGCCGCTAAAAGACTCGCCCGCTCGTCAAAGCCTTCGAGCATAATTTGCCTATCTCGCATCAGCTTCAAATTTCCGAGCAGCAAACGCCGCCCGTCAATCTCCGCCTCTAAGCCGTGTCCGGCGATGGCGTTAAAGTTCGAGACATCGCTCAACGCGATTCCCTGACTCTCTGCCGCGCCCACAATTGCCGATCCTAACGGATGCTCGCTCCCCTTCTCCGCCGAAGCCGCAAGGCGCAGCAACTCGCGCTCATTCATGTCGCCCGCCGCGAGCACGTTTGTCAGCGACGGTTGCCCTCTCGTGATCGTGCCGGTCTTGTCGAGCACGATGGTATTCAGCTTGTGCGCCGTTTCCAGACTCTCGCCGCCTTTGATAAGAATGCCGTTCTCCGCGCCGCGCCCCGTGCCGACCATAATCGCCGTCGGCGTCGCAAGTCCGAGCGCGCATGGGCAAGCGATGATAAGCACCGCGACGAAGTTGACGAGCGCAAAAGTGAAGCGCGTTTCAACCGGCGCGGCGACAAACCAAACGACGAAGGTGGCGATGGCGATGCAGATGACGATGGGCGTGAAGATGCCGCTGATAACGTCAGCCGTGCGCGCAATCGGCGCTTTCGAGCCTTGCGCGTCCTGCACGAGCTTGACGATTTGTTGCAGCGCAGTATCCTTGCCGACCTTCGTTGCCTGAAAGCGGAATGAGCCGGTTTTATTGAGCGTCGCGCCGAAGACTTCCGCGCCCGCCTGTTTTTCAATTGGCAAACTCTCGCCCGTCAGCATCGATTCGTCAATCGCCGACGATCCGTCTTGAACTACGCCGTCAACCGGAATCTTTTCGCCGGGACGCACCGTCACGATGTCTCCCGGCACGACCTCTTCAACAGCGATGTCTATCTCGCGCCCGTCACGCATGACGCGGGCAGTCTTCGCTTGCAAGCCGACCAAACGCCTGATCGCATCGCTCGTGCTTCCCTTCGCGCGCGCTTCGAGCATTCTGCCCAAGAGTATCAGCGCGATGATGACGCTTGCCGCTTCAAAGTAAACGGGGATCATCGGCACGCTCGTCTGCAACGCTTGCATCGTGCCGATCATTCCTGCCGCTCCCGTCATTGCGTCGCGCCCCGCCGCACTCTCAAAGAATTTCGGCGCAATCGTCGCGGTGATTGAGTAAAGAAAAGCCGCGCCCGTGCCTGTGGCGATGAGCGTGTTCATATCCGCCGCGCGATGACGGAACGCCGCCCACGCGCCGCGATAAAATTGCCCGCCGCAATAAAAAACGACGGGCGTCGTGAGGATGAGTTGCAGCCAGTTGACTCCCGCGAAATTAAACAGCGCGATGCGCCCGTGCGACATCGCAATCGTAAGAACGGGGAAGCTTAGAACGGCGGCAAGAATAAACTTACGCTTGAGATCGCGGTACTCCGCATCGCGCGCGGCTTGCTCTGACTCTTCCGCCGCCGCATGACCGCCCGCTCCCGCCGCCACGTCGCGCACCACATAGCCGAAATCTTCAATCGCACGGCGAATCGCACGCACATCCGTTGCGCCCGGCAGATACTCTGTGCGGACTTCCATCGTGCTCAAATTAAAGTTCGCGCTGACGACGCCGCGAAGCGCATTCACATGCTTTTCCAAAGGCTGGCTCGAACCCGACGGGCGCGCCGAATCGTCAACGATGAAGTCCGCGCGAGCCGTCCCCGCCGTGCCGTAGCCGACATCCTTGACCGTCTCGATCAACTTGCCGACGCCCGTCGCCTGCGGATCATATTCTATGGTCGCGCGCGAGGTGGCGAAGTTGACGGAAGCCTTCCGCACGCCCTGCGCCTTCGACAATCCGCGTTCGATGCGGCGCGCGCACGCCGCACACGTCATGCCCGTGATCGGCAAGTCAATGCGCTCGCCCTCGCCGTCTGCCGTCGTGCGCGTGTGGCGATTACCGTTTAACGGCGCACCTTCGATAACGCCCGCCTGCGGCACGCTCGAACCGCTGTCAATCATGTTCGTGCCCGCATACTTCGCCGGAGCAGCATCGAACTTGCTTTGACAAGCCGTCGAACAGAAGAAATAAGTTTGCCCTAAGTATTCGCTTCGCCCTGCCGCATTCGCAGGATCAATCACCATGCCGCATACAGGGTCTTGCACCGATGTCGTCACATTCGTTTCCATAAAGCTTCTCTTGGCCTTCCGTAATTAACGCGGCTTCTTATAGTAACAAAAGCAGGCTAAGAGTTTTTCGCCGGTGTGCGACGCGGCGCGCTCGAATGCCAATGAACAATCTGCCAGCGCCCGCTGCGTTCTTCGAGAATCGCCGTGCCTAAGCCGCCGCCGTCAACGTGGCGTTTCTCGATGTCTGCGGAGATTGCGTACTTGAAAGTCGCCCATGCAGTTTTGCCAGCCGTATGCACCTGAACGTCGGAGAGCGTGTACTTCGTGTTTTTCATCTCGCGCATCTCCGGCACGAGATGATGATCGCGGTAATCCGTCCAACCGTAATTAGCGTGCCCTTGCTCGAAGACGGTCAATGATTCATCGTTCGCCCACACTTTATTGAGCGCCGCAAGGTCTGCGCGCTCGAAGCCGAGCGTGCTTTGCGTCAACACATCGCGCACAGCCTTTTCCGCATTCGCCTGTTGTGCGCTTGCCGTCGAACGAAACGCGGCAGCCGCACATGCGGCGAACACGAGAGCGATCAGACAGAACATCGCTTTACGTTTACTGAATTTAATCTGACTCTTCATCATTGCGGATTCTCCTTAGAAACGGATTCGTGTAAATCTAATTCTTCAATCGCCGGTCACTAATTCCGGGCGCGTCAGCTTTTCTGAAAACGGCGGCACATCCTTTTCCGGTTGCAGTTCCTCGCCGAACTCATCTGTCTTGATGCCAGCGCGCGCCGCATCGCGTTCTCGAATAATGCGCGCCGCAATATGATGCCCGTATTTGTAAAAGACCGCTGGCGTAACGAGTTGATCTAAAAGCGTCGAGGTTAAGATGCCGCCGAGCACCACGACCGCGAGCGGGTGCAAGATTTCCTTGCCCGGCGCGCCCGCCGCAAGCGCGAGTGGAATCAGCGATAGCCCTGCGGTGAGCGCCGTCATCAGCACAGGTACTAATCTTTCAAGCGAGCCGCGAACGATCAGGTGCTCCGAAAACTCTTCGCCTTCTTCGCGCAGCAGATGCAGATAATGAGAGATCATCATGATGCCGTTGCGCGAAGTGATGCCGACGAGCGAGATGAAGCCGACGAGCGTGGCGACGGAGAAGACGCCGCCCGTCAAAAGCATCGCAAAGATTGCGCCAATCAGCGCGAGCGGAATGTTAATCATCACCTGCAAAGCCGAGCGCCAATCGCCGAGCGCCTTCAGCAATAAAAAGAAGATCGCAACGAGAGAGAACCTCGTCAGCACAGACAAGCGCTTTGTCGCTTCCTGCTGCGCCTCGAATTGCCCGCCGTACTCTATGAAATAACCTTCCGGCAGTTGCACCTGTGCCTTGATGCGCTGCTGCATGTCCTTCACAATCGAGCCGAGGTCGCGCCCCGCTGTGTTGGACGAAACGACGATGCGGCGCTGCGTGTTCTCGCGCAGGACTTGGTTCGGCCCCGGAATGCGCTCGATGTCGGCAACTGCCGAGACGGGAATCTGCGTGCCTTGCGGCGTATCGACGGTTGCACTGCGAAGCGCGTCCAAGTTGCCGCGAGATTGGTCATCGAAGCGCACTACGACATCGTAGCGGCGCTGCCCTTCGACGGCTTCGGAAACAGTCTTGCCGTTCAAGGCCGTCTCCAGCGTTTCCGCGATTTCGCCGGGTTGCAAGCCGTACTGCGCGGCGGCAGTGCGGTTGACGTTAAAGCGCACCTGCGGAATCAAAACTTGCTTCTCGATTGCGACATCGGCTGCGCCCTCGACGGTGCTCATCACGTTTCTGATTTCTTCAGCTTTTGCGCGCAGCACTCCCAAATCGTCGCCGAAAAGTTTGACGGCGATTTGCGCCCGCACGCCGGATTGCAGATGGTCTATGCGATGCGAAATCGGTTGCCCGACGTTGACGTTGATGCCGGGAATGATTGCCAGCTTATCACGTATGTCGTGCAGGATGTCTTCGCGCGAGCAGCCGCCCTTCAATGCCGGTCAAAGCGAAAAGCGGAACGAAGACCAGCGCAACGATGAACGTCGCATACACGATGCTCGAACGAATCTCCAGCGACGCACGATAGATAACTCGCAGCGCAGGCTTCGGTTGTTCAAGCAGGCGGTTTTCGCGCAGGCGGCGGAAGATATTTTCGATGTCAACGATGGAGTCGTCAACGAGTTCACCGATGGCGACGGCAAGGCGGCGAGGCCGAGCCAGAAAGCCCAGTTGACGGGCGCGCTCGAAATGCTCACGGGAAAGTCTGCGCTGAACTGACGGTTGTCGCTCGTGCGCACATCGAAGATGAGTTTGTATTCGCCGCCGTCGCGGAAGGCGTAGTGAACTCCGTAAGAGCCGGGTGTTCCTTCGCCGTGCGTAGCGAGATTGTTTGCGACGACTGCACCGGCGGCGGTGGTCACGCGCGCCGTTACCTTCGCCGCTTCAATCGGCAGCGCGCCGCTTCCGCTAAAGCCGCCTTCGACTTGCTCGGAAAGGTCGGCGGCGAACTGCGCTTCTTCTCCGGCGCGCGGATCGGGCGGCGTTTGTCGCAGGCGCGCCTTGAACTGTCCATCGGGCGTTTGCACATTGCGCTCGGCGGTGCGAACGGGAGCAATGGCAGCGGCCTTTCCGGTTTGCGGCTGTGCTTGCTGCTGTGTTTTCTGATCGCCGTGATCCTCGCCGCCGTGCGCGCTCACAAGATGCGCTGCGGGCATTATCAGGAACGCGAAGAAGAAGCAGGCGACTGCCGCAAGCAGCACGAGAAACGCGCGACGATAATCGCGCGTCTCCGCGACTGCCCGATGCTCCGGCTCATGTTTGATTGTCGGTTTCCGTATTCGCATTGTCAGTGTGCGTGCGCGCTGCCGTAAAGGGTCTGCATCATCATGATGTCAACGTGAATTGCCGAAGCGATTGACTTGGCGGTTGCTTCGTCAACGCCCTGCGCTTTGAGGTCGCCGCCGATTCGATATTTATCGTCGTGGCTTTTGCCTTTGAATTGATCGAGAAAGGTTTGCGGCACTCCCTCTCCGCGCACTTCCTTAATGAACGGCAGCCCGTCGCGGCTCTCGTAAACGACAACCATCTGTTTGCCATTGGCTTCGACGACTGTCGCTGCTCCCGTTTGCTTGCGCGTTCCGCCGCTCGTCGAGAAGGCCAGATACGAGTGGTGATCCGTGTCGGGAGCTTTGCTGCCCGTCTCCTTTTCAATCGAGGCGATTTGCGCGGGCGTCAAATCCTTGTGCTGTTTTGTGATAGATTGCGCGTCGGGCAATGCGGCGCGCACGCGCATATGACGAGCGGACTTCCGCCGCGAAACGCCGTTCGAGCGCCAGCACTTCGGCGCGCGACTGTTCTAGTTCAGCGCGCGCGACTTCGACGCGCTTGCGCCGTTTGCCACCCGTTTCAAAGATTTGCGAGACGCCGACATCGAGTTGGCTTTCAGCTTCGCCGCCGAGAAAGCGCGCCGAGCCGTATTCCGTTTCGAGCGTCGGATTCGGCCTCAAGCCGGATTGAATCAAACGCCCTTCGGCAATGGCTAAACGCTGGCGCGCGGCGAGCAAATCGGCGCGGCGCTCGAACCCCGTCGAGACCAACCGCTCAATGCTCATCCCTGTCGGATCGAGAAATTGCGACGACGAAAGTTGTGATTGCTGAAGCGTAGTCGTTGCCGCCTGCCCTGCGCCCGCAGCACCGGCTTCTCTGCCGCCGGGCGGCGCGGGTTGTTGCGTGGGCGACGTGCCAGAACGCGTTGTCGTAGAGCCGGATGGGGGCAGAGTTTGGCTTGATGTCTGACCGGACGTTTGCGCCCACGATGCCGGAGCATTGAGCGCGAGGGTTACGATGATTAAAACTTTTGATAACCGCCGCCGAGTCGTTCGTGACTTCACCCCTGTTATTTCCCAACTTCCGGCAGGCGGAAATTACACTTGATGTCTGTTTACACACAGCCGCTGTTTGTTTTCAGGCAGCGAGCTTTAGCAAGTTCTATTGCTTTGCCCGTGCGCCGAAGCATAGCGACGCCGCTAATTTCCCGATTTGAATTTCCGGTTCGATTACCGGGCGAATCTATAATCTCAAAGTGAACCACTACCGAACCCTCATAGCAATCATCGTGCATACGAAAACGTCGGCTTCCTTAGACGAAGGAAGACAAATAACCACTGAAAACAGTTATTTAACGCCCGCACAGCTCCGGCATAAAATTTGCTCTTTCCTTTTTCAAGGGAGGATCGAGTTATGAAAATAAATCTTTTGAAAAACAAGTTCGGTGGAACGCTTGTCGCTTTTTCGTTGATCTTCGGCGCGACTTTAATCGCCGGTGCGACTACTGCCCGCGCGCAGTATCGCAATGATCGCTACGGGCGCTACGGCAACGGCAATGATGTTTACCGTATAGCGCAGGATCAAGGCTACCGCGACGGCCTAGACCACGGCGCTGAACATGCGCGGGACAGAGGCCGCTTCGATCCCGAAGGCACGAGCCACTACAAAAATGCTACGGAAGGTTACCGCTCCTCCTACGGCAATAAAGATGCCTACAAACAGGCTTACCGTGAAGGATTTCGTCGCGGCTACGACGAAGGCTACCGCCAGAGCAGCGGCGGCAACGGCGGCTATGATCGCAGCCGCAACAGTGGAAACGATCCTTACTACCGCAATGACCGTGGAAACGATCCCTACTATCGCAATGGTAATGGAAACGATCCTTACCATCGCAACGACGATCCCTATTACAGAAACGGCGGCTCGCGCAATAACGGCGGCTACGGCAATGACGTTTACAGGATAGCGCAGGAACAGGGCTATCGTGACGGCGTAGCTCACGGAGCCGAACACGCGCGCAACCGTGACCGTTACAATCCTGAAGGCACGAGCCACTACAAGAATGCCGATAGTGGTTACCGTTCCGAGTACGGCAACAAGGATGCTTACAGACAGGCTTACCGCGAGGGCTTCAAGAGCGGATACGATGAAGGCTATCGCAGTTCGGGCAACAACGGTAGATACGGACGCCGCAATTCGCGCAGCCGCACGGCAGACATTCTGGGCGGCATTCTCGGAGGGCGGCCTTAAACCTTAATCGAGTTAGCAAGTATCGCTGTCCATAATTGAACAAGATCGGTTGCTTCTTCCTAACGGATTAAGCGACCGTAAAATAAGACCCGGATGTGAAGGGGAGAGCACATCCGGGTCTTATTTTTTTCAAACAAATTGAATCACAACGTTTGCGCCAAACCATATTTTACTCGTATGCGCCGAACAAGCGTTATGAGTGGCGTCGCCGTTTCTTCCGGCATGAAATCGTTTTGTGACATCGAAGGTTGTGCCGCACAACGGCTCGACCGGCAGCCGTTTTAACGAGTTGTTTACATGAATTTGTTCGAGGAGTATAACAAAAGCAACGCAAGGATTTCAGAGGTCAGGGAGCTTATTATGAAACGAGAAGCCGGAAGCGCCGAAGCCGATTCGACTGCGGAGGCGGTTGACTTTCAACAGTCGCCCGAGTTTGTCAACGATAAAATCGAGGAGACGGACAACTTTTTATCGGACGATGGCGAGGCACGCCGCCTCTTTTTGAAACACACATTGATCGCGGGTGGCGGATTGGCGGCGGCGAATCTATTGCTGAACTACAAAAACACGGCACAGGCTCAAACGATGACGGCGGGCGCGCCTGTCTCTCGAACAGCAACGCAAGCGGCTTCGATGAAGGCGCTGCCCGTGACGCTGAAGGTCAACGGCAAAGCGTATCGTTTAATGTTGGAGCCGCAAGTAACCGTGCTC
>JBPCOJ010000025.1:0-7692 GCA_051000345.1 Pyrinomonadaceae bacterium
TCAGCATCGCTTGATTCGCAAAGTCTTGTCGCATACGGTGATGGTCTTTTTGAATCTCCAACTAGGACGTGACCCGTTAGACCTCGATGGTCTGGTCACTGCCTAAAAAGAGTCACACATTAGGTAAAGATGAATGCCTTTGAAGATCGACTTAACTTTTCTATTCGTCGCGCAACTCGTGACGACGTGCCTGACATCGTTCGTTTGCTGGCGGATGACCCGCTCGGAAGCCAGCGTGAGAATTATCAGAATCCTTTGGCTCAGTCGTACTACGATGCCTTCGATGAAATTAACCAAGACCTTCATAACGAGTTGGTGATTGCCGAAGCAGACGGTGAAGTAATCGGCACGCTGCAACTTACGTTTATCCCGTATCTAACTTATCGAGGCGGTAAACGGGCGCAGATCGAGGCGGTGAGGATTGACCGGAAATACAGAAGTCATGGTATAGGCGGCAAGCTGTTCGAGTGGGCGGTAAAGAGAGCGCGTGAAGAACAATGTCACATGGTTCAGTTGACTACCAATAACACTCGCTCTGACGCGCATCGTTTTTATGAGCGTTTAGGATTTGTAGCGTCGCATTCCGGCATGAAGCTGGAGTTGAAACGTCAAACCTAATTCTCGAATCCTGCGTGCCTTGCTCCGACACTTGCAACGAACCACACCCGCAAACATTTTCCCATTAGTCTTGCAATCCATTGGCTTTGTTGCATAAATAGGGTTTTGTGCCCATATATTGTGGAAGACCCGTCAAATTTCAGACCCGAAACCGCAATATATAGATTTATGCAACAACGCCCAATCCATTCATGACTTTTGGATGTGATATTCTTTCGTAGAAAAACCGGCGCGCTAATTGGATTCGTTTGACGGCGCAGCGAAATATTATTGTTTCGTGCTTCCCGCTCGATTTATCGCCGGACAACATTTAATTGAAGGCGTCTTAAGACAAAAGGAGAAATTGATTTGTGACTAATCAAGCAGACCATAATGAGAACATACGCAAACTCGGCGAGATGATTAAGGAAATCAAGTTTGCCATGCTGACTACCGCCGAACCCGACGGCACGCTTCGCAGCCGCCCGATGGCGACGCAGGCGACGGAATTCAACGGAGAGTTGTGGTTCTTCACAGCGGCCAGCGCGCCCAAAGTCGATGAGATCGAACAGGATCATCACGTCAATTTGAGCTACGCCGCGCCAGACAAAAATTTATACGTCTCCGTGTCCGGCAAAGCGCGAATGGTGCGCGACAAACAAAAGGCCGAAGAACTTTGGAATCCCGCTTACAAGGCATGGTTTCCGAAAGGGCTTGACGATCCAGACCTCGCGCTTTTGAAAGTCAGTGCGACACAGGCCGAATACTGGGATTCATCTTCGAGCGCCGTCGTGCATCTCGTCGGCTTCGTTAAAGCACTTGCGACGGGTGAGCGTTATCATCCGGGCGAAAACGAAAAGATAGACTTGCGCTAATCGCTCCTGCGCGATCAGGAATCGAGCGACACAAGCAGGGCATCGCGTAATACCGCTCTCGGCGGCGTGCATCGGCGTTGCATCCGAAGGCATCTTAGTAACTGCATCCGCAACGATGCGATTTTTCGTAAATGAATGTTTTGGCTACAACAAAGGAGACTTCATTGAGCAACTTTCAATCTCCGAATCAAAGATATTCAGAGCAGCGCGCATGGACGCCGACGCCGGAAGTGGGCGGCTCCAACAGTTGGCAAATGCAAACGGCGGCGGAAGCGACTGTCGCCGAGCGCATGGGGTTTGTGCGCAAAGTCTATGCGCTTTTTTTCGCCGCGACGCTTTTTGCCGTCGGCGGCGTGATGCTTAGTTTCGCGTTTCCACCGCTGTTGAGGACAGCCTTCGAGCATCCGTATTTGTGGCTTTTCGCCATGATCGGCGGCGTGATGGGCGCGCAGGCAGTACGCCATATACCGACGGTGAATCTGCTCGCGCTCTTCGGTTTCACGACGCTCACAGGCATCGTGATTTCTCCGGTCATCGCTTACGTTGCCGCGAACAATCCGGCCTCGATTCTTCAGGCGGGCGTGTTGACGATTGGCATCTTCGGCGGATTGACGGCTTATGTTTTCATCTCGAAAAAGGATTTTAGTTTTCTGCGCGGCATGGTCACGACCGGATTGATAGTCGTCATTCTCGCCGGACTGCTGAACGTCTTTTTCGTCGGATCGAGCGCGCTCGCTTTTGCAGTTGCGACGGCAACGCTGCTTCTCTTCGCGGGCTTTGTGCTCTACGACACATCGAACATTATTCGTCGCTATCCGACCAACGAATACGTCGCGGGCGCTCTCTCGCTCTACCTAGACGCTTTCAAATCTTCCTCGCGCTGCTTCGCATCCTGAACTCCGGCAGGCGTTAGTCTGTACGCACTGTGCTCTAACAGTAGCAACAGGTAATAAACAAAAGCGGCTCGTAACCGAGAAGTTACGAGCCGCTTTCATAATATGTTTTCGATGCGCCTTATTGCTCTTCCCAAATGAAGTTCTCAATGACTTTCGTAGCCTCATTCACTTTGTCTGCGCTTTGTTGCCAGAGTTCTACCATAGCTTGTTTTACCTCATTAGAATCGTCTATCTCGTTCACAACACGAGCACGAGAATAAAACCTTGTGTATCTTGCGCCTTCACGGTCAGCCAATGTAGGTATTTTGAATCCAGATCGGCGAAAGGCCTCGACCAACTTCCGTCGCTGTTCTGCATCGGCTACCGGCCCTATTTCCAACTTAATATGCACTTTTTGATTCTGCTGATCTAGACGAAACCAGACTGCTACCGGATATGGAGATTCCCATCCCTTGATTTCTCTAGGCATCACGCTCGCCCATTTCTTCGGAATGAACCAAAGCCGACGTGCCATACTTTTAATTTGCTCAATTTCGCCATGCTCTCTGATAAAGTCTTCGGCGGCTTCTCCGAATGCGGTGG
Source organism: Pyrinomonadaceae bacterium (assembly GCA_051000345.1). Lineage (GTDB taxonomy): Bacteria > Acidobacteriota > Blastocatellia > Pyrinomonadales > Pyrinomonadaceae > JBHENC01. The sequence continues at coordinate 2,951 of JBPCOJ010000025.1, forward strand.
CCGCGCCGTATCGAACAATCAAATCTATCGCCGCCTTGTGCTTGCGATAAATTGACTTGCATAAATCTTCCAGTTCTTTATCCTGCATGGCTTCTTTCCTCAAAGTGCTCAGGTAATGACGGAGAAATGTTTGCGCGTCTTGAGGTATGCGATTCTGCTGTTGTTCTATAACCTCTGTGGCAACTTTATAGAGCGCCACATGACTCCATGGAATATAGCCTAATCCTTGCGCCATTTCGGACGGCTCGTCTCCTTCAAGCGTAAGCAACACCGGAATAATTATCTTGGTGTCGGGGAAACTTTGCTGGACAATCCCCTTGTATTTAAGCAGTTGACCTTTGGATTCTTTGGCGCGGATTTTATTTTCAATCAATATAACAAGATGATTCGCTTTGCTATGAATAAGCAGATCAATGTTGCGCCATTCACGCCGCACTTCGACATCAACCAAATCCATTAGCTCGACTGTAGCCGAGGACAAATCAAAATCTGCCTGCTCATTATCCAGTAGCAACGTCGAAATAAAACGCCTGACAAAAGTTTCACTTAGGCCATGACTTTCTCGTGGATTGAGAAGCCATCCCAAAACATTGCTATGTCTGATTTCCGCCCGCTCAATCCGAAGCACCTGAAGAATATTGAATTGATTGAGCTTGGCTGATAATTCTTCCAACTCACTATTGCCGACGAGGAATTCGGCCAAGCTACGTTTTTCCGAAGTATTGATAGCCTTTTCCGATCTACTCATAACGACGCCTCGACATAGAAAATAGCCATGACAAAAGCCAACGTCAGAACCTAGCCATCAACCGCTGAATTTGCTTAGGATTGCGCATCAACGAACAGCGCGCCGCGACGAACCTTCCGTCATCAATCTTTCAACCTCATCGGGTGCCGACGGAATCGCCGCCGATAATTTGCGCACGGTGTTTTCCGGCGTGATAACGTAATCGTCTTCGATGCGGATGCCGAGCTTTTCCGTTTGAATGTAAATTCCCGGTTCGATGGTAAACACTTCGCCGGGCTGCATCGGGCGGCTGTAATTGCCGACATCGTGAACGTCCATGCCCAGATAGTGGCCTAGCCCGTGAATAAAAAAGTGATCCATTGTGTACTCGCGCCCGTCCGTGTCCTTCGCGCGAAGCGTGCTTTGACGCATAAAGTTTTGCGCAAAGAGATTTAGATCGAGTTGCTTCATGCCCGGCTTCCAGTAAGCGGCGGCGGCTGATTGGGTGTTGAGTACGAGTTGATAAACGGCGCGCTGGCGGGCGTTGAATTTTCCGCTCGCCGGAAACGTGCGCGTGATGTCCGCAGTGTAAAGCGAATACTCCGCGCCGATGTCGCAGACGACAAGATCGCCCGCGTCGATGCGCTTGTGGTTTTCGCTGTAATGCAAGATGGTCGAATAAAGCCCGCTGCCGACGATTGAGGGAAAGCCGGGGCGCTCTGCGCCGCCTCGTGTGAAGGCAGCTTCGATAATCGACTGCGCTTCATACTCGTACATGCCCGGCTTCAATGCCCGCGCCGCGTCTCGTTCGGCTTCGCCCGTGATGTCAATCGCTTTTTGCAGCAAAACGAGTTCGGCGGCTGATTTCGCTTTGCGCATTTCGGCGACGATGTTTGTGACGGAGACGACTTCAACGCCGGGCAACTCTTTTTTCACCATCTCCGTAAATTGATATTCGCGCATGTTGCCTTCGCGCAGTCTTCGCGGCGCAATCGTGTAGAGCTTCATCTTGCTTTGCCCGCTCGCGTTCTTAAAGGCCGGAAGCAGCGCGGCTTCTTTTAGCTTCAATAAAACGTTGTACTTCGCTGCGCGGTCTGGCGTCGCGGATGTCGTGGGCGTTGTGGTGTTTGCTGTCGTGGTCGTGGTCGCCGTTGTCGCGGTATCTCCACGCGCATCGTTGATAATTGTCGGCAGGACGCGTTCGACGCCAAATGCTTTCGCAGTTTCATCGCCGGGCGCGAGTTGGACGCCCGTCCAGCGTTCGGAACGCACATCGCGCGGCGGAATAAAAACTATTTCACGCGCGTTATTCTCCGAAGGCAAGCCCGGCGGCACAAGCATCAAGGCGGCTTGCGGCGTGCGCACGCCCGTCAAATAAGCCATCCAATTATTTTGCCGGTAGCGCGCTTCCACGCCCGCGCCTTCTTCGACGTTGCCGAGAATCACCACGACGCCGTCTTTGATTTCCGACAGCAACCTTTGCCGCCGCGCGCGATAATCGCCAATCGGTTGATTAAGTAGGCGCACGCCCGGCTCGTCATAAAAATCAGCGGCGAAGAACGCGCCAGCGAAAACATTGCCTTGAACACAAACGACAAGCAGCGCAACGACAAAAGGATTGATGATTGAACGAAAGAATTTCACTTTAGATTGATTCCTAACTTGGCAACTACAATTTATGCCTTAAACTCAGATTATGCCTATCATCTCACCTCTTCACGTTCAGATTTCATGTCGCTCGCCTGATGATGGTATGGGGCGGGTAGAGCGCACTTAATCATTCAACTTTGCGCCGCACTTCGCGCAGTATTCTACCTTTGTGAATAACATATGATTGATAATAGTCTTTCCGCAGTTGTCGCAGAACTTGGTTGATTTGATATTGAGGAAAGTAATTAGCGCCACCGCTGGCACCATTATGAACATTATTTCTGACGGAAAACCCATTACCAGCACAAAAGATACAAACAGCACTCCTGCGAGAATGACGTACCAAGGAAAATACTTCTTCTTAAATTGGACGTTCTTGCTGACGTAGAAGAGAAAGAAACCCGCGATACCCAGCGCTATCCAAACTACAAAGAAAACGGGAAATATATCTGGCTTCATTCGTCACCCCATGTAGCATCTAACTTAATCTTTAAGCGCGGCGGTTCGTCGTCGCAGGCCGCCACCAATTTTGCCAGCGGCGTTTGCCGCCCGTTGTTTGCAGCACGCTCATCGCGCCCATGTAGCCGTAGCCGAAAAAGAACAGCAGCAGAAACGGGATCGTGCCGTACATGTGCATACGCCATGCGTACCACATCGCGCATAAAAAATAAGCGGCGAAGAGTAATTCCAAAACGGGCAGCCACCCGCGCTTGCGTTTGTATTTCTTTTTCTTCCATGCGCCGTCGTCGTTGCCTGTTTCGACTTTGTATTTCGGCGTGCGGACGAATTCCGTTTGCCAGCCGAGCAAGGCTTCAAACACCGCGCGCGCGTTCGAGAAGGCGAGGCCAATGCCGATTGCCATCACCAGCGGCAGATGCAACAGGCGACGCGCGCGTCCCTTTTCCTTGTCCAGATACCAAATGGCCGAACCGTAAAAAAGCACGACGGATACAGTCGAGAAAAAAAGCAGCGGCACGTCGAACAGCATCAAGTGATAAAAGCCTTGATTGTAGCGCACCAGCAACAGCGGAAATTGCAGCAGGCTAACGAGAATCATCAGCGGATAACTGATGTTGCCCGTTAAGCGAAAGAACATTTCCAGCTTCACGCGAAAAGGCAATGCCGCGCGCCAGATACGCGGGTACAGCTTGATGCCGACTTGCATGACGCCCTTTGCCCAGCGCCTTTGCTGCGCTTTGAAGGCGTTGATTTCGACGGGAACTTCCGACGGCGCGTCTTCGTCCAAAAGATACACGAAGCGCCAGCCCATAAGTTGCGCGCGGAAACTCAAATCCGTGTCTTCCGTCAACGTGTCATGCTGCCAGCCGCCGCTCATCTCGATTGCTTTGCGCCGCCAGATGCCCGCTGTGCCGTTGAAATTAAAGAAGCCGCCCGCGCGATTGCGAACCGTTTGTTCGACGACGAAATGACCGTCGAGCATAATGGTTTGCAGCCGCGTCAGTAGATTATAAGAGCCGTTGATGTGCGACCAACGCATTTGCGCGCAGGCGACAAGCGGATCGGTGAAGTAGTGTACGAGCTTGCGCAAGCAATCCGGCTTCGGCACGAAATCGGCATCGAAGATTGCGACGAATTCGCCGCGCGCAGTCTTCAATCCTTTCTCCAGCGCGCCCGCCTTGAAGCCCGTGCGATCCGTGCGATGAATGTAATGTACGTCAAAGCCTTTGCGCCGGTAATCGGCGACGATGCGCTGCGTAATCTCTTGCGTTTCGTCCGTCGAATCGTCTAGCACTTGAATCTCGAATCGCTCGCGCGGGTAATCAATTTGCGTCACCGCGCTGAGCAATCTTTCGACAACATACATTTCATTAAAGAGCGGAAGCTGCACGGTGATGACGGGCAAAGCTTCTTCTGTGAAGTGTGTTGCGGGCTGTGGCTCGAGGCTGCGGTAACGCCAGAAATCGTAAACCTGCTTGACGCGATACGCGCCGTAAAGCGCGAGCACCGCCAGCACCGTGAAATACAGCGTGAGGATCGTCCAATCAAACGCATCGAGACGATAAAGCGGGCTGATATTGTGCGCCGTCTTTGCGACGGACACGCTAAGATATTTTTCGCTCCAGTCCTTGAGCCTTTCGATGAGCGAGGCGTCGATCAAAAATGCCTGTGGGTACATAGCGATCAATTTGCTAAAGACTTGAACCGCTGCTGCCTGTCGGCGGCTCGTTGAAATTCGGCGGCGCAACCGGAGGAGGAGCAGTTGAAGCAGTCGGCGGCGGGCTTGCGTAATCCGCGCCGCCGTAGCCGCCCGTCGTCCCGCCGTAATTCGGCGGAGGCGGAGCGCCCATGCTGCCCTTGCGCTTCTCCAGAATCGCAACGCCGATTAGCCCGCCGACGGTGGCAA
>JBPCOJ010000029.1:0-22134 GCA_051000345.1 Pyrinomonadaceae bacterium
GCTTCAATAGAGCCACGTTCATATGAACGTGGAAACGCCCGGTTCGCAAATAATAACAAATAGAGAGCTTTTCTTGCCAGATTCGAGAGGGTGCAATTTGGTTGGCAAGTTTATACATGCACGGCGCGTTGGAGGGTGGTATGTATTTATTTTGTTGGTGTTTAGATGTTGCGAGCGGTAGCCGCGATTGGAAGCATCGGGTTAGCGCTCGTCCTTGCTTGTATATGACGATTGATCGAAAACTAGACGATGATCGCACTACGAAGGGCGATGTTGTCAAATGCGCGCCCGAGCGTTTCGATGCTGTTGGCTCCGCGTTGTTCGGCGGGACCTAGATTGACGATCAAGATTTGATCTTCGCGCGTGTTGATGACTTTCGTCAAAGCCTCAATCATTAAGATGCGTTCGGTGGCCGATAGTTGGCAGCGGAAGACGGAGAGTTGCAGCGCATCGCCGTAGCCGCGCATGGTGCGATGGACGCGGCGCAGGCGTTTCGGGTCGCTGATGTCGTATGCAACAAGATATGTGAGCCGCACGGGTTTATCTCCTTTCGAGCGCGCGTTTTTCTTTAGCGCGTGCAAAATGCCGGATAAGAGTCTATTTCGTCTGTGAGAACGCGCGCGAGCAATCTGGCTTGCACTTCAAAGATGCGGCGGTAGCTGATCGCATAACCGAAATGCGGATGCGTGACGAGCGTATCGAGGCGTCTTTCATATGCATCGAGTACGTGCTTTCTGCCGTTGGGCGTGAGCGCGCACGCTCCGGCGCGTGTGATGAAATCCGTCAGGCGCACTTCGCCGTTGTTGATGAGATTGATGACGGTTGAGTCTGCAACGAGCGGGCGAAATTCTTCCATCAAGTCGAGGGCGAGCGCGGGTCGCCCGTAGCGCGGTTGATGATAAAAGCCAAGGTAAGGGTCTAAGCCGACGCCGACGAGCGTCGCAACTAAATCTTTCGTCAACATCGAGTAGAGGAACGAAAGCAAGGCGTTAACCGGATCGCGCGGCGGACGACGATTGCGTTTCGTAAAGTCAAAGCGCGTCCACGTTCCATTATCCGGCGGCGTGGCGATGGCGGCTTCGTTTGCAGAATCTTCAACCGATAAAATCCCTTCCGGTAACTGCGTCGTGTGCGCGACGCTTTCATTCTCGCTCACAAAGGATGCCGCCGAATCTTCTTCATCGAGCGAAGTTTCTTCACGCTCCGCTCTGCCGGATGTTTTAAGCATCAGCGAGAATTTCCCGAAGTAGTCGCGCGCCGCCGCGCCTTCGATGCCTAAGAGTTGTTCTAAGGACGCAGCGCGCTCCGCATCGCGTCGCGCATATGCGAGTCGCACCAGCGTCTCGCGCGGCAGCATCCGTGCATTACGACGCAGCAGCGTGCGCGCGTTGCGAATCTTGCCGGAGACAAAAGCGCGTGCGAGTTGCAAACAAAATTCCGCATCGTCTGCGGCTTTGAATTGACGGCGACGTAAGAGGATGTTTTTGTGCGGCGGCGGAGTCGTCACGGCTGACAGCCAGCCGCCGTAAGACATATGTATGACGGGCACGCCGCGCCCCGCAAGCTCATGCAGAGCCTGCGCGGAAAGCTGCACGTTACCAAACAAACAAAGCTGATTCGTCTCCATCAAACGCGCCTGGCTGACAGCCTTTCCCTTCTCGCGTATCTCCAGCACCTCGCCCCGCAAGCCGACGCTGTAACCCTGCCCTTGAACATAAACGGCGAGTTTATCGTCGCGCGCCGGAATCAAGCGACGCGGCTCCACTTGAACCAACGCTTCGCCGTGCGCTTCAACCGGTGTGACATCTTCATCGCTCATCAAGCCGTCAGTCGCATTGTTAATTTCGCTCTCAGTCGCCCCGCGCAGCAAATTAGTTTCATCCGGCAAACAAATGCCGACGAGCGAGCAGCGCGGACACTTTGACGAACGCACGAGTGGCGGTGGAATCACTCCTTCATTCGCCACCCGGCGCGCTTGCCCGATCAACTCGCGCGTCCGTGCGATGAGTTCATCCGTCAATTCGACGACCACGCGCTGATTCGTCTCCGCAAAATAAAGCGCGCCTTCCTCGCACTCGTAACCATGCTCGCGCAACAACAATCCTTGCACGCAGACCTGCACGCGCTCCGGCTCATACGCCCCTTCTTCTACATCCGGCGGCGCGCCCCGCTTATAATCCACCGGAATTACGCGCCCTCCGTCCGCCTCAATCACATCCACGCGCGCCGTCACCCCCAACGCATCCGAACCGAGCAGCACAGAGCGCGCGTGCAAGCGCGGCATCTCAAATACCTTCTCCGGCACGGGCACGCGCCCGCGCTCCTCATCCACGCGCCGGTGCACGAAACGCCCATCCAGCGTATCCGCGTTATGCGCCCACTCGCCCTGCACATACTCCAAGAAAAACAAACGCGGACAGTACGCAAATTCGTTAATCATCCGCGCCGGAATCTGCTCGACGCCTTCGGTAATTTCAACTTCATCGCTCATTGTCGTCACGCGCTCCTTTGACGCTACTGACATCAATGTGGCGAGCACGCTAAAACCGGAAAGGCGCGCGGAAAATCTTTTGTGAGATTAAATTCATCAGGATAGATTAAAGCGAAGATTCTCAAGTCGCGTCCGGCAACGCTTCAAACAACCCCAACCCGAAATGACACCCGAAACCGAGTGCGAGCGGCGCACACACTTCTTCTGCAAACTCGATTTCAAATCCCGCGACGCCGTAGCCCGTCGAACCGTTGAACCTCCGCGTCACGAACTCAAGCCAACGCACCAGCGGACGCCCCTTCGATTGATAACCTTGAGTCGGCTCAACTGAGATAATCTCCGGCAACCCGCGCACACGCGCCTCGCGCTTCAGTTGTTCAATCGGCGTATCGCGCAGACGCGCACGCTTGCCCGCCCCCCGTGTCGCAAAACGCGGCAACACAAACGGCGTCACCGACCGCCAGCGTCTGGATGGTTGCAGAAGCGAGACGTTACTAAACTGCCCCTCATCTTTCGTACCGAGACCGACGAGCACCAGCCGCACATCGGGACGATTGCCGCGTCTGAAAATCTTTGACAATCTGCCGAGCGCATCCACGTCCGCCCTCTCAAACCCGCGCGCGGCATAAACAGTCACATGGTCAAGCCGCCCGTCGCCGTCTTCATCCGTCGCAAGATAGTGCGCGTGCGCGTGTCCTTCGAGCGGCACGCCGTCAAAGGTTTTCCCAGTAATCGCTTCAGAGTGAGATTCGTCATCACGGCGTCGAATCAACGCGCGGCGCACTTGCTCCGCGAACGGCAGTGCGTCTTGCACAGGCGGCAACATGATTGACTCCAGCTCGTACCGAGCGCACTGAACTTTTGTGTTGCGGCGAATGGCGGTTGTTGGAGCTATGAATTCAAAGCAATCTGAACGGCGCAGATACGATACTGACTTGAGAGCGGGGGGTTCACTTTGCAACGCGGCAAGCAAATGATCCGTTGACCATGATAAAGCCTCAAGCCATGAGACTTCCCGTGTTGTCGCCTTATTGCCTTTACTGCTTTGAATTTCTGATTGTAAAGACTCCGTTATGTACTCAGGCTTGGGAACCGGACAAGCTAAACGCACCAGCCGAAATCCCTCCTGTTTTCTTGATTCATCAACAGGGGAACAATTCCAATCAACGTTGCCGACATCATGTAGAACCCGCGCACTGACCCATGATTCTGATCGACCGAAGAAGTTAACGAGCGATAACAGTTCTTCAAGATCGTTCACGGATTGCTCGTCCATCTGCACATCGTCCCATTTGAACAGCACGCTCGAACGGGGCGACAACGTTACGAACGCATCAAATACCAACTTTTTGTCGGTGACGCTTTTTTTGTTCTCGCTTAAGTAGGAGCGTGTATGTGAAGTGCCAGCAGCGGGAAGGTGATAGCTCGGAGGAGAAGCGGATAGCTGCTCCAGTAAAGACTCGACACGTTTTGTATCCCAGTCAGGGCGCTTGCGTTTCCATGTATCATAGAGCGTGCGCACCAACCGGTATGGAGAAGGTGGATACTCTGGAACGCCTTCGTTAACGTGGCGACCATGTGGAGTAGCGTTGAAGCGACCTGTCAGAAAGGTCATTCCTATTATCAGCATCACCCCACCTCTTCCTCATCGTCGTCAAGCGTCGCTATTCCAGCGGCTTGACCAGTATCGTCATCGTTCGGGGTAGCATTCTTACTTCCTTTGTCCTTTTCGTCTTTCTTCAGGACAACAGTAGTATCCAATTCAGTAACCGCTGGACTTGCAAACAATTTCTGCTCTGTGCAAAGTCTGATTTTCTCTTGCACTTGTTTCAGCAAATCTGCTTCATCTGGAATCACGAAATCCGTCGGGGCTTGAACTATAATGTCGCCCACAGGCGCGAGGTCGCACGCCGTCCGCAGTCTTAGCCCTGAATTAAGAAACCGGCGCATCTTGTAAAGACCGAGAGCAATCAGTAAGTCGCGGGCATCATTCGGCAACTGATAGCCTTGCAGTAGCGCCAAGTCGAAATTGAAGTAGGCTGTGATGCGCCGCGCCGTGTATTCCATCCGCGCATAAGGAACATTGCCGTAAACGTCTTTGTCGTAATTGGCGGCGCGAATTTTGCCGGAAGGATCAAAGGGATTGTTCTTAACTCCGCCAGACGCTGCTTCCTGAATATCTTCCGCTTCGATGAAACCGGTGATCATGCGCGGTGTTCGTACTCGACCATCTTCAAGATTTGCCATGAACAACCCGTGCAGTAAAGAGTTTGGGTCATAGAACAGTATCGCCGCCGCAATCTTCCTCCAATCAAGCGGTAATCCTTTTGCGTAGTTCGCTTTCGTGCTGAAGTTTTTCTTGAATTCATCATTGCTAATGATGAATGGTGAATTCATGCGGTGAGCTTCAACCAGCGAACTTGTCGTTGTCTCAATTTGTCCGGTCAGTTTGGCAACGATGTACGGTAAGCCTTCCAGCTCTTTCGCAATGCGCGAACCTTCGCCGTCAAGACAGGTTCGTTCGAGACGATTAGCGACGGACTGCGCCGACTCGACAAGCAACATACGTTTCATGCCGTTCGGGCTTTCCTCGTCCGGCTGCTCGTAAACGGCAGCACCGAGGTCGGCGAATCCGGTTGGTTGAATTCTGCCGGTTTGAATCGGTCTTAGTTGAACTTGCATTAGCAAGCGCGGGACGTTGTTGAGTTGTTCAAACATAAATGATCTCCGTTGGTGGTTTATTGTTTCTCTTGAGAAGGTGTCAGCACTAGCCTTGAAACTTCGTCGAATCTTCGCACCGGGATTATCAAAGCGGCAGCAAGGCGCGTCCCGTCACCGGAGTCTGGAAAGGTGGCGCGGGTCGGATTAAGACCGGCGACAAATAATCTGCGCGCGGCGATTTTGCACGCATCGCTTATGCGATTAGCTCGCAACAAGGGAATGATGGATGGTTCCGGTTTTACAGTAACCTTCTCGCCTTGCGTGCGTCGGAATTGATATGGAAGAAAGAGGTGCTTCAGCAATGCCCATGACCGAAGAATGGGTCTGGCGACGACAGGCTGTGCCCACCGCTCTTTTAGAACACTTCCTACTTCTTCCATCGCGGCTTCGTCCCATCGAACAAGGCTAAAGCCGAAAAGCAGTTCCTCGACGACTGTTTCGTTAATGTCAGCTTCGATTAGTGAAGCGATGTCGGCGGCGCGCAACGAAACAGCACCCCACAGGGGATTTGATTGGCAATCCAATCGCGCGGCATCCATCATTCGACGTTGCAATGTCGCCGCTAAACGCGCAGATAGAGAGTTTCCTGTCCACGCCGTTTGCGCTTTATCTTTCGCCGTTTGCTTTTTGTCTTTGCTCCATAAATAAAGTTGTTTCGGGTCAACCGGCGCGAGATTAGCACGCAGTGAGCCGACAGCACCGGTTCTTTGAATGGAAGCTAACGCTGCGGCAATCCGCACTTCAACGCTTCCATCATCTGCTGCCAGCAACCACTTCGGATTAAGACCGAAGAGCGGTTTTTGAAGCTTGGGTTCTTTAGAAAGGTCGCGCTCTGCAAAGAGCTGTTCCAAGCGTCCGACTGCCCTTACTAACCCCTTGACGTTGGTAGCGCCGCCGCGCAACAGCACCTGATAAATTGCCGAGTCAACATCCCGACGACGCGAGATAAAACGCGCGGGCGGCTCATTCTTAAAGCTTCGGAGAAAGCCATCAACTTGTCTTAGCAACGGGTTGAGATTTCTCACCAAATCGCTTTCGCTGCGATACGTCACGGGAAATCGTCCCGCAGGCAAAGCGATGTAGCTGTCACCGCGCCGTTTTAACAGACTGTAACGAACAAATTCTGTGATGCCACGATCTACCCCAAGCGACGCGACCGCTTCGGCGAATTCGATACTGTGCGAGGCTTGTCGTCCTTTCACTTCAGCACGACCTTCTTTCAGTAGTGCATGTATCTCTTCGTAACCGACCGGACGGTTCCACAATGGCGTCCAAATTTCCGCGCGAGCTTTTCCCGCATCGCTATCAGCCGAAGATGAGTATCCGACGGCGCGGGCATTAACGGTGAAGGGGCTGCACGAGCGTTTGTTTGCCCGCGTACTTTGGCGACGGGCGACTCCACTTGCCCACGCAAGAGTTCCTTCCAAAGTCAATACAAACTCCCACGGGTTCATGGGGAAATTCTTTTCTTCAATTCCTTGACCTTGATTGTAGCCGCCTGCGCGTGAGGGGTTATGCTGTCCAACTGAAGCACGTACCATTTTGCTGGTTGGAGTTCCAAATAACGCATTGCGAAGTAGCATTTCGCTGTTCCCATTTTTGTGTCCCAACAGCAATTGAGCCGCGTACTTCATGAAAGAGTTTGAATACTCTAAATGTCCTTCAATACCGCCGCTCATTAACAAAGGCGGAAAGCCGAGTTTGTCCTTTTCATTGTCGAGGACGCTTACCGCTGCATCAATCCACTCAACGGCGCGGTCGTTAAGCCGGTTGCGGCACGCTCGAACAATAGTGTCCTTTCCAGTCGCGCGACTCTCCTGCTTGATGACAGTGCGAAGTTTTTCGACCGGCTTCAGCAAACCTCCAAATACTTTGCTTCGCTCTTTATCGTCTTTAGTAGCACTCTTCAGCAGCTTCTTTTCTGCTTCGAGATGCTTAATAGTCATCCGAGTCAGAGCGTCCCTTTTCAGAATTTCGGCAACGTGGTTAATTTGAGCCTCCGTATCAGTGACAAGCTTCAACAAATCTTCTCTCTTTTTCCCCTTCAACTTTGCTGCCTGTGTTTCTACTCTTGTTATGAAGTCGGCAATGGTGAGTTCGTCAATCGCGGGTAACTCCGGGAAAGCCAGAATATCGTTTATCGTTTGACGGTAATCGCTAAACCGATTGTCAACGCTCGCGCGTATCGCTTCGCGCCCTGTGGTGTTATCGCCTTCATGGAAACCACTACTACCGTTCCACGGTGCAACGATAGGCGTCGGGCTATACTTTTCAAGAAAGAAGCGAACGAGTTCTTCTTGGTCGAGCGAAGTTTCGAGATGAAGAACATCCCCTTGCCACCATCCTCTAGCTTGCGAATCCGCTTGTTTACAGACGAGGCGCAACACAGCCAATGCTTTGAGATAAGCGGCAAGCGGTTCAGGCGTGCAGCCACGACACTTGATAACGTGCGTCATCTTGTTTTCTCCATTCACAGTACTTCTTTCTTGTCGGCGCTGCTGGCTTGCACGTCCGCCGCGCGAATCAGGGCTTCAAGGTAGGCGAGGCGGAAGACGCCGAACTGCTCACGCAGGTTAATAGTAAGTTCGAGCCAAGATCGTTTATCGGGCGTGACGCTCCCCAAGAGCATCGGTTCGAGGTCGAGCATTACGGGTTTGGTCATCACATCATCGCCAAGTGAGACGGCGGGAAGCGGGTCGTTGTCGTGTATGCCGCGAGCAAACTTCGCGTCAGGGTTTCTAGGTTTCATTTCACCCGGCATCGCGCGGATGCTCAAGCGAACTTTGCCGTGATGCGTGGCGGCGAGATAAACGCAGAGGTCGCTCGCGCCAATTTGCAGGAGGGCGAGCGCGCTGGCTAATTCGTGCCGGAAGTAGGGGCGTTCGTGTCTGGGATTGCCTTTGGTTTTCGCCAGCATGTCGGTGATGTGGCACAACTCCGGCGGTAATCCTTTGTGCATCGTTTTTTGAAAAATCTCGTGCGCTTTACCCCAATCATGATAACGCGCAGCCGTAAGCATATCGGCGCGGGTAGCATCGTCAAGCGCAATGTCGGTCAGCGCGTCGAGTAAGGTTTCAGCAGCACGGTAAACTTCGTTTGTGTGTGCCACAAGTGTCTGCACATGCTTCTCAAATGATCGCGGGTCGTTTCCAAAAGCGTCCGATTGTTCTGGCTTCTTGTTATCAATTGGTACAACATCGGACTGCTTCTTCGGCGCGTCATTTCCGCGCCATCCGTAAATAGAGTCATAGCCTTTGACGGTCGCATCCATAAGCAACATCATGCCGACTCGTATTTCGTCCGGCTTTACTCTGCGCCATTTGCCTTCGCCCTTCTTCCCACCGAGCGTATCCCATATAAACGCTATGCGATTCTTGTCTAAAAACTCCTTGAATTCATGAATAGGAACCGGGCAGAGTTCTTTACGAAAGAAGCGTGCAGTCTTACTGTTGAGCGTCTTGCCGTCGCCGACTCCTGCGCGCCATGCCACGAAGACATCGCGTTCGTCGCCGCCGCGTATCCAGCGCGAGATGTCTATGTCGTTACCGGAGAGGTCGGGCGTCGTGTCGAAGAGATCAACGATGTCGCGGCGGCGCGGGTAGTGCGCGGGCGTGTACGGTTCGTGATGATTAATTCGTTCGAGGTCGGCGGGCGCGGCTGATGTGATGCCGGGCAAGAGCGTGCGCGCCGTCTCCAAGCTTTCGGCTTCATAAGGGCGGGCGACTTGAATTGCTTCCTTTTCATCAAGCGTTTCTTTGCCGCCTAGCTTTTCCAGTTTCTTAATCAACGGGCGATCAACCCAGAAGACGCGCGCTTCTTCGTACTCACCCGCGCGGTTGCAGCGACCCATACGTTGGACGAGCGAGGCATACGGCGCGAGGTCTGTGATGAGCAGGCGCGACGAGATGTCTAGTCCGGCTTCGACGACTTGCGTAGCGATGATGATGCGATCCACGCCGTTTGCATCCGGTTTATCGTTAAGAGAATCAATCCATCCGCGCCGGTCGTGCGGGCGAAAACGCGAGTGAATCAGTTTCAATTCAGGCGGCGGTGAGAGTTTCGCGCATTCATTTTCTAAAGCCGCAAACGTCTCACGCGCTCGCGCGACGCGGTTGACGACGACAAGCGTTTGCGTGCCTGTCGTGTGATGCTCAAGCGCGAATCTCGCCAAACCTTCCGGCATACGACAATTTGCTGGCGCGGGCGCAAGGTCTTTGCGCGCATGAAGACGTTTTGCCAGCACAGGCGTGCGGCGATCTTCATCCGACAACGTGATCTGCTCAAGCGTCGGCACATGTTCGCGGAAATCAATCGTCTTCAACCATTCGCGGTCGAGCGTTGCAGACATCCACAGCGAACGACAAGCGCCGAACGTCTCCATCTTCTCGCGCATCGCTTGAAGCTGCGTCGAAGCGGCAAGCCCTTCGCTCATTAGTTGCACTTCGTCGAAGACCCACAGGCAATCGTTATTGAGCAAGCCGAACTGAAAAGCCCAGCGATAGCGGCTCATCGCATAGCCACGATTCAAAGCGCGCGACAGCAGCATGTCCTGCGTTCCGATGATGATGCACTCGCGTTCCGGGTGCGCATCCCATTCGTCGCTCGCGTCGCCGCCCATCAGTACATGAACACCGAAACGCTTTTCGTCAATCATGCCTGCCGCGACAAGTCGTCCGACAGCTTTCTTGGCTTCATTCGTCGTCTGCTCGACGAGCGTGCGCATCGGCAGGCAATAAACCAGCCGCCGCCCGACGCTCTGCGGATTCTGCCATCTACGCCAGAGCCACGCGCCGAGAATCGCGGCGGTCTTGCCCGCGCCGGTCGGGACGTTGATAAGTGCGGGAATCTCTTGAGCATTTGCCGCCTCCCTTTGATATGAAAAGGGTGGCACAGTGAACGCCGTTTCAAAGAAAGTATCGTAGTTACGTAGGGTCATGTGTTGTTCGTCCGCTTTGTAATGAGACGTTAATTTCAGCTAAGGATAACTCGAAAATGCTTTTTCCAACTTCCATTTTTCAATAAGCTCTGACGGTCACATTTCGATAAATGACGATTATAATTCGCGCATGATGATTTCAACGTCGATGCGTAGCCAGTCATCTTTCCAAGTTTTGGCGATGAGCCGGGCGTAGATCAGTTTTCCGGCGTCGAGGAGACGGGCGATTGGTTCGTTGTTGGCGCGCGGGATGTAGCCGAGATGTTCATCGGCGTGCGTCATGACTTTTATCGCCCATGTGTCGTGTGAATTGTCGGGTTCGCGGCGGAGGGTGAATTCATCGCTTGCTTGCAGGCGTGATTCGATGTCGTCGAGTTCGCGCCAAGTCGTGCCTGCGATGTAGCATTCGAGCAGGGTGATGTCGTGTGCGAAGGGTTGCGGCAGATTTCGCGCGTCGCCGGTGGAGCAGATTAAATCTGCGAGCGCGGTGCGCGTCGCGATGCTGTGCGTCATGTTAGTTTTCCCAGATGATGTCCGCCCATTCCTCTTCTTCTTCGGTGGCGGAGTCGGCGTTTGTTGTGGCGCCGGTTAGTTCGCGAAAGGCGGTTTCGAGCGCGTGGAAGCGTTCTTTGGATTGTGCGATTTGTTGGCGCAGTTCGGCGGCGCGGGCGGCGAGCCACGTCGCATCGTTTAATTTCTCCTGCAAGGTGTAAGGCGCGTTTGATTTGATGTGCGCGAGTCGGGCGAGCGCGCGGTCAATGTGTGCGCGCAGTTCGTCGCGGCGTTGGCGGAGCGCGTCGAGGACGGGCGAGTTTGCGTCGTCGCCCGCGCCGATTTCTGTTGATTCATCGCCGATGAGCAAGTTGAGCGTGCGGAGTTCTGCGAGCGCGGCTTCGCGGTAAGCGTCTGCGACTTGTAGCCAGAGATTTCGCTCTCGCGCGGTCTGGCACGGGTTGAGGTCTGGATGCAGGCGCTTGGCGAGGCGGCGGTAGATAGTTTGCAGTTCGCGCGTGTCGCTCGCAGACAAACAGGGCGTGAGTTCAAAGGCTTGTGCGGCTTCAAGGTCGCGGCGCATGTCTTCAATTTTTTCTTGCCAAGACTTAAACTCGTCGTCGAGTTGGTGTTCAATCGTCTCGAAGGGAACGGCCGCGTTGCGATTGAGATAACTGTTGGCGAGTTCGAGTTGACGGCGGGCGCGGCGCACGCGGCAATCGAGCGCGTAGGCTTCGTACTCTAAGCCGCCGATTTTCAAGTTGTATTCAGCTTCGATGGTGGGCAGCATGGTCGTCGTTAAGTAATCGAGGTCTGTGATGAGCTTCGTCAATTCTTCGCGCAAGAGGGCGTTTTCGGCGCGCAGACTGGCGGCTGCGGGGTGCGGCTCAAGATGAAAGCTTTGTTCGACGGTTGGCGGCATCATCGGATTTGTTTCGCTCTCGTTGTAGAAAATTCGTACTACTACGGGCGTCAATATGAGCGGGGTAGGAAAACCGGAAAAGTTTTTTTGAAATTTTCAAAGTCTGTTCGTCGCCGCGTGCCGGGACGGGTGAACGATGAAGAAAGCTTTTTCTTTTTGTCGTCGAACTTGCTTAAATGCAGTTTGCACGGGCGAGCCGCTAAGATTTCTCGAATTGGAGTTTCCGGTTTCCTGTGTGTTCTTGTATTTAACTGCCGAGGGGAGCTTGACCCTGATGCGTCCTCAGTCGCCTCAAACTGGAATTGAAACAAACGCGGGCGTTCGCCCCCTGACGCGCCGCAACGCGGAAACGGGCGCGCTCTACGAGCGTCTGCCGGAAGTGCAAGCGCAGGTGCGGGACGCGATTGCACGCAAAGCAACCGGATTAGTTGAATCAGCACGGCAGAATCACGAATCGCCCGCGCACATTAAAGATGAAACGCTCTGCTATTTCATACGCGAATGGTTGCGCGAGGGTAAAGAAGCAGAAGCCAGCATAATGGTCGAAGTTCTTCTGCGTCGCCACGCGGGAACGATTGCACGCCGCGTCCGAAGCGTCGTTGATGCGCGACACCGCGAAGATTGTCAAAGTGAGATCGTGATTGAATTGCTTGCCCGATTGTTAGACGTGAATTCCGACCGCAGCGACTTCGCGCAAGTGCGGTTCGGTCTCTTCTTTGAGCGACTCTCCAACAATATGTTGCACAAGTTTCGCAAGCTTCAACGAGGAGAGCGGCAAGCGAGCAGCATCACAGCTTCACTTGATGATGGGGCGGAAGAAGTTGACATCTTTGATTCGCTAGCAGACGAACGCGCGCTGTCAGCCGAAGACGCGGTCGTCGCCCGAAACGCGCTCGCGCATCTCACGGACGAATTGCGGGAGATTTTTATCTTGCGCCATTTTGCTGGCTGGCAAATCGAGTCGGATTCAGACGCAGAGCCTTCTATCAGTCGTCATTTGAACGTGACGCCGCGCACCGTCCGCAACCGCTTGAAGCGTGCCGAAGCGAGCCTCGCGCGCTGGCGCGAAGCGAAAAAGAGTTGAAGGGAATATGAGATGAGTGATTGTTTAGAGAATCATTTGACCACGCCCGCGCTGGAGCAAGTAATCGAAGCTTACCTGCTGCGCCGTGATGAAGCGACAAGCGAAGCGCGCCGCGATGAGTTGGAGGCGGCACGTCGCGCGCGCGATGTACTCGCGGAGTTTATGCGCAGCTATCCGCAGTTCGCCGTTGAGTTGATGGATACGGCAGCGACGACGAGCATTATCGAAAATTCGCCCGCGACGGCGAGCGATGCGGAACAAGAAAACTTAATCGTGCAGCGCGGAATGGAAACCGCCGCGCGTCTGCTTGCCGCTAGACGTTCGACGATGAATCTTTCCGGGCAAGTCGCGCCGCTTGCGAGTCTGCGAAAAGAGGCGGAAGCGCGCGGGTTGACGATTCAGAGTTTGGCGGCAGCGACTGATTTGACCGTGCCGCTCATCGTCAAGCTCGACCGCCGCTTGATTCGCTTCGCTTCGATTCCGCGTCAAGCGATTGAACGCATCGCGGGCGCGCTCCATCGCACAACCGAAGGAATCGCGGCTTACCTCTCGGCGGGCGATCCGCAGTTTGCCGCAGGCGCTCACTTTCTGGCTGAAACTGCGCCGCAGATGCCCGTCCAGCAAGACTTCTTCGACGCCGTTGAGACGGACTTGAATTTGAGCGACGAGCAGAAGCGCGTGTGGCGTGAAGTAAAAAACGAAAGAATGAATGATGCTCTATGAAGCACGCACAAAATCAGACGAAGCATAAGTGATTACTCCCCTTCTTAGAAAGAAGGGGCTTCTATGGATTTTCAACCAACGGTGTGTAATCCCACACCGAACGGCACGGTCTTTAGTGTTTCTCTGCTGAGGTGTTCTAGCTTTTACGTGCGGGACTTCCCCGCACAACGCCCTAGCTAAAGTTTCAAAGAGCCGCACAGGTGACTTCCAAAGGTGGTTTACGCTGTTGAAACAAAACCTGTCGTATTGAAGTTGAGTATAGCACGAGGAGAAGCGCAAATTTGAAAGCATTTGCGCGCTTGCTACGCATTCATCCCCGCCATAAATGCGCGGGGTCTTCTGCGAGGTTAGGATAAATCCGCACATCTTTGTGCTTCATCCTTCCGCCTTCCGCACTTTCTTATGAGCCACTGGTCTGACATACGCGCGCAAGCCCGCCGCCGTCATCTAGAGGTGCGCCGCTTTGCCGGGCAAGCTGCACCGCATCTCGCAGGCGCAGAGTTTTCAACCGCGCAGTTACTGTCATACGCAGAAACAATGACGGGGATCGTGCGCGTGCCGCTCGCCTCCTGTGACCCTCTGCTCTACGGCGCGCAGGCGACTTTAGACGACGGCTTCATCTACTACAACGCCGAAACAGAGCCATGGCTCGCGCTCTATTATCAAGCGCACGAGTTCGCGCATCACTGGTTGCACAAAGATAATTCGTCGTGCGCGAAAGCGGATGTTGACTTCGCCGCGTCGGAAGATAAATCGCTCTACGGCGTCAACCGTATCGAGGCTTACGGGCTGCAGCAACGACGCGAGACGGAAGCCAACGTCTTTGCGCGCGAGTTTCTTTTGCCCGCAGACGTTTTGCGCCAGTGGTTCATCGGCGAAAACCTGAATGCCGCGCAGATCGCCGCGCGCGCCGGTGTCGGACTCGATTTCGCGTTGCACGCGCTCGCCCACGCGCTGCTTGCGCCGGACTTAGAGCAAACTTGCGAACCTGCTGCCGGAAACATTTCCACGAACGACGTTTCGCCAACAACAAATGATGGTGCGATAACGATTGACGAACAAGCGATAACGACTGATGTGCAGACGCTAACTACAAACCAGCAGACGCAACTTCCATTTACGCTTGATGACAGCCAGCGTGCCGCCGCGCACAGCCAGCACACGCCGCTCCTCGTCGCCGCCGGTCCCGGCACGGGCAAGACGCGCGCTCTCGTCGGGCGCATCCTTCACTTGCTTAATGAGAACGTCGCGCCCGGCGAGATTCTCGCGCTGACTTTCTCGAATAAAGCGGCGGAAGAGATGCGCGAGCGCGTCGGTAGATTCGCGCCCGATGCAGAGAACAACGCGAACATCGCGTCCAAGATTTGGATGGGCACGTTTCACGCTTTCGGCCTGGAAATCTTGCGCCGCTACTGGCAGGAAGCGGGGCTTGCGCCGCGCCCGCGCGTGCTCGATCCCGTTGACGCGCTCTTTATTCTCGAACGCCATCTGCCGCAGCTTCGCCTCGATCACTATCAGAATTTACACGAACCGGCGACGCATCTTTCACATATTCTCGCCGCCGTTTCGCGCGCGAAAGATGAACTCGTGTCGCCCGATAAGTATCACGCTCTGGCAAGTGAGATGCTCGAACGGGCGCAGCTTGACGACGATGCGGAAGCGATTCGTAAAGCCGAACGCGCCATCGAAGTCGCGCGCGTTTACGAGTTTTATCAAAATCATCTCGAACGCGAAGGCTTGCTTGACTTCGGCGATCTCATCTTTCGCACAGTTCGTTTGCTCAACGGTAACGAAGCGGTGCGAAAAGAGATTCAAGCCGAATACCGTCACGTCCTCGTTGATGAATATCAGGATGTCAACCGCGCGTGCGGCGTGTTGCTCGGTCTTGTCAAAGAGCGTGGTGAAGGTTTGTGGGTCGTCGGTGACACGCGACAGGCGATCTACCGTTGGCGCGGCGCTGCACCCGCGCAAGTCCGCCACTTCCTCAAAGATTTTCCGCACGGGCGCATGCAGCCTTTAGAAGTCAACTATCGCTCGCTGCCGCCGATCCTCAAACTTGTCTCCGCGCTCGCCGCGCAGATGAGCGTCAGTGCGCAAATGAAAAACAGCGCCGATGACGCCGTTATCGTGACCGCGCACGCCGACTTCGCCGCGTGGCACGCGCACCGTCAAGAAACGGTGTGCGATGCGCAAGACACGAATCACGCGATAGATAAAAAACGCGCGGTGCGCTTTGAGATTGCGACTGACGCGGAAGCGGAAGCGCGCGAACTGGCGCGATTGATAAAGCAGCGTGCGCGCGGCGGCGTGCCTTTTCGGCACCAAGCCATCATCTGCCGCAAACATTCGCAGCTTGTTAAATTCGCCAGAGGCTTAGAAGCCGAAGGCGTTCCCGCGCTCTATCTCGGCGACATCTTCGAGCGCAGCGAAGTCCGCGATCTGCTCGCGCTCGTTGCGCTTGTGAGCGGCAAAAGCGGGCGCACGTTGCCGCGCGTCGCGCGCTTTCCCGAATACGATATTCCGCTCGGTGAAGTCCGCCGGATGCTTCAAGCGGCGAAAGACGCGGGTGGCGAATTCTTCGAGTTAGACGCGGCTGTTGAAAACGCTTCGCTGGGCGCGACGGGAGCGGGGCGATTGGCTTTTCATCTCAAGCGCGTCGCGCACGTCTCCTCTGCGTGGAAGCTGCTCGCGCATTATCTGTTCGTTCACAGTCGCTATCTTCAACCCTTACTCGCTGATGAATCAGTCGCCGGAGCGCAACGCCGTCTCGCCATCCGTCAGCTTTTGCAGTTTCTACACAACGAAGAGGAGCGCGCCATCGAAGCGACGAACGACGTGGACGCGCGCCGCGCGATCTTGCGTTACGTGCGCCGCTTGAAAAGTTTTTCCGAAGACAAAAACCTGCGTCAAGTTCCCGCTTCCGCCGATGACTTGGACGCGGTGCGCTTAACGACCGTGCACGGCGCGAAAGGCTTGGAATGGTCTTGCGTCTATCTACCGCATCTCGGCAAAGGACATTTTCCGAACAGGCGCAAGCATGAACATTGCCCGCCGCCCGTCGGCATGATCGAAACTTTTATGAGCGATGCGGCACACGGAACGAAAGAAAAAGACTATGAGCCGGACGCGCACATTGACGCGCATCTGGAAGAAGAAGAATGCTTGTTCTTCGTCGCCGTTTCGCGTGCGCGCGACCAACTCTGCTTGTCGCGTGCCGAACGTTACGGGGCGACAAGCAGCAAAGCGTCAGAGTTTCTCGAACGAATCGAAATTCATTTGCCGCGCTCTGCGAACAGCGCGGCGACGTGGCGCGCCGAAACGTCGGACGCCGCAGTTCCAATTCAATCAAACGCTGCCCCGCAACCGTTTGTCACGAAGCCTCGTTTCACCGAACGACAATTGAATACGTATCTTAAATGCCCGCGCAAATACTTTTACGAGCAGCGACTTTATTTAAGCGGCAAGAGCGAAGAAGCGGCTTATCTGCGCTTTCACATCTGCGTTTACGAGGTGCTCGGATGGCTCACAACAGAGTGCATCGCGGGGCGTCTGTCAGAAGCAAGCGCAAACGTTTTTCAGGCACAGGGGCAAGCGCGGCTCGCCGAATCGTGGCGTGAGAAAGGACTCGCGGGTCATGTCTATGAAACAATTTACCGCGAACAAGCCGCGCTGATGGTTGAGCGCGCCGTCCGCCATTTCTCGCGCGCACGCGGGCAACTTTTCCATCAAACATGGACGATTGAGCGCCCGCACGCTTTTATTAGCGTCGCGCCGGATTACATGGAGTTGATTGAAGAAACAAACGGCGCGACGCTTCTCTTTCGCCACACGCGCACCGGCAAACCGCCCGCCAAGACGCCCGACGATGACCTTTACGCGCTTTACTACGCAATCGCCGCCGCACATTTTCCGCACGCGCTAACACGCATCGAGATTCTTTATCTCTCAACCGACGAGATTATCGAACTGAACTTGAAAGAGCGCACTATCATGACGCGCCTCAAACATTACGACGATGCCATTAGCGGCATCATCAGGGAAGAGTTTCCGCCAGACCCGTCCGCTCATCTCTGCCCGCAGTGCGCGCATTTCTTCACCTGCCCGAAAGCCGAAGAATAAATTCCTCGAAAAATTTTCCAAAAAAGAGTGATTTTTCTTCAAACACGTTTCCGCTTTTCATCCTCTCCCGCTAATAACTATCGCAGAGGAGAGAAAGCGAATGAAACAAACAGCAATCAGGACGCAAACATTCAAACGGATTCTCGAAGGAGTAGAAACCGCAAACGCCGGGCGTTTGATGGAAAAGGCGCGCACCGCCAATTTGCTCGCCAAGTTAGCGCGGGACGGCAGTGCAAGACGCCGCGCATATCGCATCAAGACGGATGCCTTGCTTAATCTGCGCCGCCGCTTCCCCGCCCGCACAAACGTCACGACAGATTCGCGCATTCCGTCATTCGTCATCGTCGAATACGAATCGGCGCAAACGGGCGCGCGACGCGGCTGGCACGCGCACGCGCATGAATTCGCTTCCTGAAACAGCCGACGCCGGCACCGCGCCGCGCGAATGAACAAAACCATTATTGATTGAAAGGTCAACTCCCGAAATGATTAACCGTCGCAATTACGATTGATTGCGAAACGCTGCCCGTTGAGATGCCGACACACGCCATCAGCGACTTCACAAATGAAACTTTTTTGAATCTCACCCCGACGCAACTCACCTAACCAGCCACGCCCGCGAGCGCGCCTCACAACCAGCGCGATGAGACGCGCGACGCGCGCGACAAAGATGGCGCGGCGCTGATGAGACGCGCGACGCGCGCGACAAAGATGGCGCGGCGCTCAAGGGCGAGACGGGTCGCCTGCTCTGCATCGGCTTCGTTGACGAGGCGGGCGTCCCACTCTCAAAGGCGTACACGGTTGGAATCGCGCGCTTCAATGTTTCGACGCGGACGAAGCCGCGTTGCTGCGCGATTTTTGGGAAATGATGCGCGGCTTACGCACCGGCGTTGACCGCATCCTCGGGCACAACATCTGCAACTTCGATTTGCGCTTCATTTATAAACGCTCCGTCGTCTGCGGCGTGCGCCCCAGCGTTGAGCTTAGCTTCGCGCGTTATCGCAACCAACCGATTTACGACACGATGTGCGAATGGGAAAAGTGGCATCTGCGCGACTGCGTCAGCCTCGACCGGCTCGCGCGCACGCTCGGTTTAGAATCGCCTAAATCGGATGAATGCAACGGCGCGCGCATCGCCGAACTTTTCACCGGCGGGCTGCACCGTTTGATTCGTGATTACTGCATGAAAGACGTAGAAACGACGCGCCGTATTTACCGCCGCATGACCTTCACCGACTTCCCAAACTCAAAACCGTGATTGACGCTCGAACAACAGACAAGAGGTTACAAGGTCGCGCTCTGAAAAGAACTTTTGCATTACGCGAGGTTCAGATTAATCAAAGATGTGCGGGTTCGGATGTTGACATTACGGGTAGTGTGCCGGGTTTGAGAAGGTTGTCGTTGGCGGGATGGTCGAACGCGAACAAAGGCTTGCTCCAACCCGCGACGCGAGACGCGAGTTGTTCTGTTTTGCCGCCCCGTTCCGCATAAACGATGAGAACTCGCGTGACGAGTGCGGCGGCTTGCGCGAGTAAGTCGGCTTGCTCGTAAGTAGCCGCTAGTTGCGGGCGTGCCAGCGCGTATTCGACGAGCGCGTGCGGTCAAAGACTCAGTAGCGGGTTTCGCCGAGATAGCGCATCAACTCGATGTGGAGCGCGACGCTTCCGCGTATGAGAGGTAAACAATTTTTCAGTCGCCAAGCGAAGGCGGTCATATCGCACAATCGCCTGCAGCCTATGAAGCGGCCATTAAATACGACCCGAACATGATCGAAGCGCGGCTCGAACAGGAGAGGAAGTGTAAAGATGAAGATCGAACAGAAGCGGCAAAAGTCTGAAACCGACAAAGGCGGCGCGCAGTAACGGCACTTCCCTTCTCTGAAAAGTCCTTTACATTAAACCTTCCGTTTGATTGCAGCAATATACGTCAACATAGTTCTTGATTGCGCAAGCTCCCTGTGTTAGTTTGCACGGATGGAAAATGTTGTGAAGGATTTGATCCCGTTGCAAGAGGCTCAGGCGCTGCTCGGAGTGTCTCACCAGAAAATGACCAATCTGGTAAAAGAAGGATTGTTAAAAATCTACCGCGACCCGCTCGATAAAAGGAAAAAGCTGGTACGGCGTGCTGAATTAGCACGGCTTGAACCGAAACAGGAGGCGGCATGAAAACCATTGCGATTGCCAATCAAAAGGGCGGCGTCGGCAAAACGACCACGGCCTGTAATCTTTCGGCAGGCTTGGCAATCAAAGGTTTCAAAACGCTGCTCGTAGACCTCGATAGCCAGTGCAACGCCACATCGACTTATCTCGATCCGGACATTATTACGCGCACGCTGGCTGATGTGCTCGTTGGGTACCAGGAGCGCGCTTCGCTGATCGATGCGATTTACGAGACACATATCGAAGGACTCGACATCGCGCCCTCACATATCCGTCTCGCGCTGCTTGACCGAACCGTTCAGATCGAAGAACACTATCGTCTCAAGGATTCTCTTGACTCTCTTCAAGGCTACGATTTTGTGATCGTGGATTGTGCGCCATCGCTTGGCATGACGCTCACGCAGGCGCTTTTAGCGAGTAACTACGCCATCGTTCCTATCGCTGCACAGTATTATCCACTTGAGGGAGTCATTGATTTGACGAGTACGATCAACGCAACCAAGCGGCTAAATCCGACGCTCACTATTCTCGGCTATTTGATGACTTACTTCGACACGCGCAATCGAATTTGCCGGGAAGCGCTCGACAAAGTGCAGGAGATGTTTCCAGGCCAGGTCTTCGAGACAATCGTTCGCACAAACGTCAAACTTCAAACTGCACCTGCTTACCGTAAAAGCATTTATGAACATGCGCCGGATTCGCATGGCAGCACGGACTATGACCAATTAACTGAGGAAGTGCTTGCCCGATTAAAAATGAATTCCTCCATTCGTGTCGTCCCGGAGAAAGAGGCTATTAGATGACCGCTTCAGATGCAAAAGATAAACCTTTAGTCGTGCCAACGCGTGAACCTAAAAAGAAGATGCAGGGCACCTTCGACAATTTGCGGCAACTTCCTCAGCCTCATCCGGTCGAAGAACTTCTAGGCCTGAGTACTATTGATGTTAATACAGGGTCTACCCCCTCTACACCCGGTAGAGCCTCTAGTCCCTCTACACCCGGTAGAGCCTCTAGTCCCTCTATACCCAAACGCACACTTGGTGAGGGTACGGCGAATTCGATTTCCCCGCAACGCGATTTCACTAAGGTAGCTAACTCAATTGTCCGACAAGCAGTGCCATCCGGAATATTTGGAGAAAACGGCGGTAAGAGTAAACAACTTTACGATTACCTGTACTCGCAGACGCGCGGTGCAGTTGTGCCTCGACGCAAGGTACGCATTGCTAAAGGAAAACTAATGAAGGGCGCAGGCATCGGATCGGAAGTGACACTGAGAAAAAATCTGGTGCGTCTTCGCTCCGCACAGCTCATTAAAGAATTCATTGTACCCGGATCGCACGGTGGAAACGAATATGAGGTCATGCTACCCGAGGAAGTCGGGCTGGAAGGAGTAATACTTACACCCTCTACCCCCTCTAGAGCCTCTACCCCCTCTAACCCCCGTCAGCTTCGAGAGGGGGTAGAGGCTCTCGAAGATAGAGACTCTACCCCCACCTTATCTGATGCTGTATCAATCACTTACGGGCAAGACAAGACCTTTCTTAAAGACCTGCGAACGATTGATGATGACGCTGCGCTGGCGGAGTTGAATGCAACGTTGAAAGTAGTCAACAAAGAGCTAACTGGAAAAGATATTTCAATCTCAGAATCGGCTCGTTGGCGCGAGTTGGCTGAAGTTCTAGTTGCAGAACTTAGAATCGCGGCAGCACGAACAACAGTTTCATCCGTGCCATCATTTCTGGCAGAACATCTTCGACGACGGCTTTGGAAAATGGATAAGAAACAAGCCCACGCTGAGGGAAGGGAATTGCCGGATGAAACGACCACCGCGCCAGTTTCAACTGAAGAGGCAAAGAGTTGCCCGGATTGCGGCGGCTCCGGCTGGTGGTATCCCAATGGGTTAGAACGAGGTGTGGCGAAATGTAAGCATCGACGATCTGAAGTTTCAATAGAAATTGAAGTTGGAAATTAGAATTTTCTTAACAAATGGCAACTCAACCGTGAGCGCTGAGGCGACGAGCGTGAGATACAATTCAATAAGTAAAATGCAGGAGATCTATGCGGCGTATGGAAAGTTGCTGAAAGAATTCCCCGACACGGATTGCAGCGAATGGCAACCATGTGATGAGCGGGAGGTAGCAGATCAATCGCAGGCGACAGAAGAAGTACAGGCAGAAATAAATATGCGAATCAGTAGTTGAAAAATTATCGCCGTTGAAAACAAAAGGCTTACGCCGTTCACAATCCCCAAAATGATTGCGATGTTGACCGAGGATGGGGCGAGGACATCGTCGGTCTTTCTCTATGGTGCGGCATCTTAAGTTTTCCTACTAATTCAATAATTTGCTGGAAAAAAGTGAAAAGGCGAGGCGTGAAACGCTTCCACGTTAATTACCATAATGACTCTTTTGGAAATATGGCACTGTGCTATAATCTCATTTTGAGAGAATTTCAACGCTTTAAAGAAAGGCAATTTATATGACAACG